>JAICPS010000606.1 GCA_025929715.1 Anaerolineae bacterium
AGCAAAGGCGGGCCAGGTCTTCGTCGCCGGCAAAGAAAGCGTGGACGGCGCGACGATGATGAATATCATGCATGAGCTGGGCTATCAGACCGTCTACTCCGCCGCCGGCCCGCGCATTATGC
This sequence comes from Anaerolineae bacterium, assembly GCA_025929715.1. Classification (GTDB taxonomy): domain Bacteria; phylum Chloroflexota; class Anaerolineae; order Promineifilales; family Promineifilaceae; genus JAAYYY01. Next base: position 123 of record JAICPS010000606.1, read on the forward strand.
ACCTGCTGCTCGAAGGCGGCGCGCTCGACCGCCTCTACCTGACCTACGCCAATCGCCTGCTATGCGGCGAACTGTACGCGACGATCCTCCAGGGCGAGGCATTCGATCCCCCCGTCGACATGACCCTCAACGCGCTATATTACGATCCGGTTGCGTTGGAGGGTTTGGGGCAGTTGTTTGCGGCGTATGATGTAGTGTAAAAAAAATGAGGTGGCCGGAACAACAGGCGTTGTCCGTACCACCTCTGGGCGGGGAGCTAGTGAGAAGTATAGATCAAAAATGGCGGGCGTCAATGGGATTTTGTCGATTTTAAGTGTTTCTCATTATTCGATTTCGACGACGTAGGCTTCTGGATGCACGCCTTGCCAGGCGACGAAAGCAATCGCCGTGCCATCCGGCGACCATTGGGGAGTCGTCTCATAACGGTAGTTGTGAAAGTAAAGACGTCCAAACTCCCGTTGAGCATTTGTATCGGCGTGCGTTGCCAGGCGAACTGGCTCGCCGCCGATCTCCATGAGCCACAGGGCGAACCCGCCGTCTTCCGGCTTCCAATACGCAATTCGCCCTCCGTCTGGCGACCACGAAGGCCATAGGCCAATGTCGTCCAGTTCCCTGACGCTGCCGTCGCGAGCGTCTACCAGCAGAAGCGGCGATTCATAACTATCTGGTTCCGTGTAAAGAAATTGCGGAGCAACGGGTGACCAGTTTGCGCCTTGAATAGCGAAAGAGGGAAGAGGCACCAGGTGATCGGCCTTCAGGTCCAACAGTTGAGCGCTTGCGCCATCAGGCGAATAAAGTACATAGTTGCCGTCGGGAGAGATCAGCGCCCCAAGATAGGAAGCGCGGTAAGTTTCTGTAGCCCCGGCCGTTGGCGGAGGGAGTTGCGTCGCGGAGCCGGTATGATCGACCAGCCATATATGCGGTCGACCCAGTACCACCGCGACAATCCGCTCGCCGTTCTCTACCCATTGAGGCGCTTCAAGACAACCATCCGTGCCGGGTAGGGTATCAAGCTCAATTGATACTGCGGGACCACCATTGAGCCCGGCAATCCACAGTCGCGCAGCGTCAGAATAATCCGGTGGGCCGCTATCCTCGCCCAGGTGTGCGAGAGCATCACCACCAGGCGACCAGGTAAATGCGCCAAATCCACCGTCTTCGATAAGTAGTGATGGTGTACCTGCAGCCACCTCATAGGCCCAGACATCGTAGAGAGCATAATTATCTACTGTTCGTAATGACCGGACGGCAATTCTGCTGCCATCCGGCGAGTAGCGCGGCGAGCTTATACCCTCGCTGCCGCCTGGAACGGGCAAAATAAGCTCCCCTTCTCCGGTCCCACCGGCAATGAGGAGCTGATCGCCGGTCGTGTAGACAAGCCGCGATCCATCAGGCGACCACTCGTAGCTGTGTGTACATGGCATGTTGCCCCAGCCAAGGGTTCCCCAGGCGCTGCCGGCGCCATTTCGCGCCACAATTATCGGGGTCGTAATCACGTACCACATGGTTACTTCCGAGGTGGCCAATTCAATTACAAGGTGTTGTCCGTCTGGCGCCCAGCTCACGGCAGTAACGCCCAGCGGCGTCTGGCTGATCTGGTACATGGAAAACGGCCTGTCGTTGCTAGTTTCCTGCCACACGGCCATCGCAGGGATCTGGTCCGCCGTCAGGTCTTGAAGGAATAATTCCGGCAATGGCGTTGGCGTCGGCAGTTGAGGCGTGGCGCTGGGGCGCGGCGATGGCGTCAGAGTTGGAAGCACAGGATAGGCACGCGGTGACGGCGATGGTTCTGGCGTGTCAAACGTGGAAGGGTAAGCCGGATACGCGTCGGGGATGGCTGTCCGGCTAGCACTTGGAAGGGCCGTTGGTCGAAGCTCGCGCCCTCGGGTAGCCGTTGGCGCGACAGGGCCATCGCCAGCACCAAATGAGCATCCCGCGAGCGCAATCGCTACAAGGACGGCAAACGTCGCGACTCTCGTGAAAGCTCGAAGCGGATAATGGAATTCGTCGAACATGCCACTCCCTTAACCTTATAGAAAGGAACAGCCCAGTGACTCCTGAAGTGGGTCATGAATATGTTAGTCGTATTACAACGAAGAAGTCAACGCAGCGGAAGTCATTCGCAGGGCGTCCGTCTACAATGCGCATGGCACGGACCATTACGGCATATTGGTTCTTTGATGCAACCTGTCCTATGTGTATCATTAGGATTTCGTCGTGCTATGACTTTTGAAAGAATGTAGCCCCAGGTTTGTAGTAAGCGCTTTAGCGCAGGAGGGCACTAAAGTGCCTACTACGAACGATTAAAGGAGTCCTTGCCATGCCCCATGAAACCATCCGCGTCGCCATCATCGGCGCCGGGCGCAATACAATCAACCGTCACATTCCCGGTCTTCTGGCCCAGGAGGACGTGCAGATCACGGGCGTGTCTAATCGCAGCCGCGAATCGTCGCAGCGCGTCGCCGACCGCTTTGAGATTCCGAACGTTTACGATAACTGGCGTCAGCTAATCGAGGCCGGCAACAACGACGCCGTCATGATCGGCACCTGGCCCTACCTGCACAAACCGGCGGCGGTGGCTGCGCTGAAAGCCGGCAAACACGTGCTGTGTGAAGCGCGGATGGCGATGAACCTGGCGGAAGCGCGGGAGATGGCCGAGGCGGCGCGGCAG
>JAICPS010000673.1 GCA_025929715.1 Anaerolineae bacterium
CTAAGACCAAAAACCAATTCGGCAATCGCCAATAGTTTAGGGGAGGATAATCATGTTTCAAGACCTACGACTCGGGCTGCGAATGTTACTGAAACATCCCGGCTTTTCTGCCGTGATCATCCTCACCTTAGCGTTAGGAATCGGGGCCAACGTTGCACTCTTTTCCGTCGTCAACGGCGTGTTGCTAAATCCCTTGCCACTGCCGCAGCCTGAGCAACTCGTCACGATTTCCCAGAGCAAACCGAATTTCGAAGCAGGCTCGATTCCCTACCCGAATTTCCTCGACATGAAAAAAGAGAATCGGACTTTTTCCGCCATCGCGATTTCGCGCGGGCACGGTTTTAGTCTGCTCGGCTCAGGTGAACCGGAACGCGTTAGTGCGCGGTTAATCTCGGCAGAGTTCTTTTCTGTGCTCGGTGTGCAGCCTGTACTAGGGCGAACGTTTGCGCCTGGTGAAGATGAGCCAGGCGTTCCGCCGCTAGTTCTGATCAGCGCCGAGCTCTGGCAGCGCAAGTTCAACGCTGCCCACGATGTCGTTGGAAGGGGTCTAACCTTAGACGACAAAAGCTACACGGTGATCGGAGTCGTGCCGGCAAACCTACCCGTCTTTCGCACTACAGATGTTTTTGTTCCTATCGGCCAATGGAATAGTCCCGCGCTGAAGAGACGTAGCGCCGCTTTGGGCCTCCAGGGAATAGGACGGCTCAAGCCGGGCGTTAGCGTCGAGCATGGTGAGGCCGATCTGGACAAGATAATGGCGGACCTCGCCCTTGCTTACCCTAACACCAATAAAGGCCACGGCGCCAAGGTTTCACCACTCAAGGAAAGAATCGTCGGAAACATCGGGCCGGTGCTTTGGATGTTACTGGGAGCGGTTGGTTTTGTGTTGCTGATCGCGTGTGTGAATGTCAGCAACCTCTTGCTCGCGCGCTCCACCGGTCGCACAAGAGAATTTGCGATTCGCACCGCATTGGGCGCCGGCCGTTGGCGGCTGATACGTCAATCTCTAACAGAGAGCATGTTGCTCGCTCTTACGGGGGGAACGCTGGGATTGATCTTAGCCGGTTGGGGTACACAAGCTGCGCTCGCGGCCCTGCCTAGCACGATACCTCGGGCGGCAGAAGTCGGCCTGGATCGTCGAGTGCTCCTTTTCACTGTAGTCATATCGCTGCTAACCGGGATCTTGGCGGGGCTCGCTCCGGCACTCAAAACTTCTGGGTGGCGTTTATCCGAAACACTCAAAGAAGGTGGGCGGGGTGCGAGCGGCGGCCACGGCCGGGCGCAGGGACTTCTGGTTGCAGTTGAGATCGCGTTGGCTTTGGTCCTTCTGATTGGTGCTGGCTTGATGATTCGCAGTCTCAGTGCCCTTTGGAACGTCGATCCCGGATTTCGCGCGGACAATGTTTGGACATTTGGACTCAGTCTGACGCCAGCAATGATGGACGCCAAACCGGAAGAAATTCAGGTCGCATTAAGTGACTTGAGTGATCGACTCAGCGCTACGCCTGGTGTGAAAGCAATTTCATTTTCGGATGGCGGCGTTCCCCTTCAGGGCGCGGACGATACCTACTTTTTTATAGAGGGCGAACCCAAACCGCAGAGTAGCAGCGACATGCACAATGCATTGGTGTACCGAGTCGAACCTGGTTACTTGACGGCTATGGGTATCCCACTCAAGCGAGGGCGCTTCTTCACTAATCAGGACACTGCCCAATCTCCCCTGGTCGTGGTGATTGACGAAGCGTTTGCTCGCAAACATTTTGGCGATACAGACCCGATCGGCAAACGAATTTTCCAGGGCGATGATCCGCAACAGATCATCGGGGTCGTCGGACACGTGAAGCATTGGAGTCTGGACGCCGATCAAGATCAGACATTGCAGGCCCAACTCTACGAACCGTTCCGGCAGGTGTCCAGTGCCTGGTCAAGCGTGGGCGTCGTCGTGCGTTCAGCCGACGGAACGTCGTTACCATTCGACTCCATTCGGAACGTTGTTCAAAGTCATAACAAGCAGAACGTCATTACCAAACCCGAGACCATGAATGAGGTAATAGCCACCTCTCTCGCCAGCCGTCGCTTCGCGATGATCCTGCTCGATGCCTTTGCCGTGGTGGCGCTGTTGCTCGCAAGCCTGGGTCTCTACGGCGTAATTTCCTATATCGTTGGTCAGCGCACACACGAACTGGGAATCCGACTAGCGCTGGGCGCGCGACGCCAACACGTGTTGGCTCTTGTTCTGGGACACGGAATGAAGATGGCGCTGGGCGGGATAGCTTTGGGACTCCTGGCCGCCTTTGCGCTGA
>JAICPS010000038.1 GCA_025929715.1 Anaerolineae bacterium
ATCCAGGATCTGGCCGCCGGACGTTATGAGCTGACAGTATTGGTTACTGACACGCTGGGGCTGGTGTCGCAGAGCGAAGTGGAAGTTGTGATCATCGAAGTGGTGCGCCCCGAGCCGCTGCCCACGCCCAGGCCCACGGCAACGGCAGAGCCGCTGCAGGCCCTGCGCGAGATCCTACCGCCGCCACCGTCCCGCGCTGCGCTCGAGGCGTACCGGCCCTATCTGGCACCCGCGGGCGGGGCGTTGCTTATACTGGTGTTGGGCGCGCTCGCCATTGGCCGCTGGCGGCGCGGACGGCGGGCCGAGCCAGTGGCGCCGACGCCACCTGATTTTGACGATGATACCGAGGACTGGTCGGGCGGTTCGCGTCCCGTCGGCAGCCAACGGGCGACCGGCTCTACGACGGGTATTGTAATGGCGTATCTGGACGCGGTGCACGAGTCGTCGTTGGCCGGCGGGGCTATCGCACTGATGGGCAACAATGTCACCATCGGGAGCGACGAAGCGCACATTGACATTCGCTTGGAGGATCGTTCCATTTCGGCCCTGCACGCGCGCATAAGGCGACGTGGCGCCGAATTCTGGCTATATGACGAGGGGAGCCAGCATGGAACGCTGTTGAATTATGAACGGCTGGGCCTGGCGCCGAGATTGTTGAAGGATGGGGACGAAATACAGTTCGGCCGGGTGCGAATGCACTTTCGATTGGAGCAGAGTGAGCGGGAGGCGGTTCAACATGTGGGGCGGGAAGGGGACGACTGAAGTCGTTACTACGAAGGGGGAAAAGCGGAAGGGGCCGGATCCTGGTCGTCCGGCCCCTTTGTGCGGGAAATGGGGAATTATGGCAGTCTGCTCACACCGGGAGTCAAGTAACGGACGCGTCCTATAGCAGAGGCAGCCCGGTTGCGCAGATTATGCCGCCAGCGCCGCTGCGGTGTGTTCCTGCTTCAATCGCAACATGTAGGCAGCGGCCGCTTCATGGCGATTGCTGGCGTTTAACTTCTTCAAAATGCGATGGACGTGGTTCTTTACGGTGCCATGCTCAATGTAGAGCTGTTCCGCGATTTCCTGATTTGTCAGGCCTTTTCCCAGCAAACCCAGTACTTCTTGCTCGCGCGGCGTTAATTCATTGAAGCGCCGCATTTGTATGTCCGGCGTAGCCCACAGTGTGCCGCGCAGGCTGGTCAGCTCGGCAAGGCGATTCATTAGCTGAGCCGCGATGCGCGGCGAAACCATCGCCTGATCATCCTGCGCTGCGCGAACCTTCTCCAACATCCTTTCAACGGAGTCTTCTCGGCTGATATACCCAGCAGCGCCGGCCTCTACGTGACGGATAATAGCATCCGTGTCTTCGCCCACACCGAGTACGAGGACCTTGAGAGACGGCCGGAATCTGATGAGGTCCCTTACGAGCTGCAAGGCGCGCTCGTCATCGTCCACCGCAGCATTTACCAGTACAAGATCTGCATGCTGAGCCTGGTGCAGAGCTTCCTCGGCGTTTACAGCATAACCAATCACTGAGATGTCAGACTCCTTCTGCAAAACTGCTTTCAATGTATGGCAGAAAAGACGAAGTTTGTCGACTATCAAAACGCGCATCCTGGTCTCCTTTTCACTTCTTGACTGGCTCGTTCGAGCCGCTGAAAAGGCCTGCTGGCCTTTGAATGTGCAATTGTGTATGACACGATTTGCCGTCGTAGGATTGCTGTTATCTATATCCTTAATCGTGACATAGATATAAATCTGTGTGAATGGGGTATTACCCTACTCTATCTGGGCTGTAACCCTACCTTAGTTGGAATGTAGACAGAGAATGGGTTGGTGTGCAGCTAAGCGACTTAGAAAATCGCTATGCAGAGGGAACTAGCTTTCGAAGTTGTTGCTCGCGCCCGGTAGGCAGGATGCTCGATCCGACGAAGAGATTGCCTTTGACTGCCGAGCGCACGGCGTCGACCAACTCGGCGGCCGTCGAGCGTTTCATCAGATAGCCAAGAGCCCCGCTGCGAATCGCCCGTTCTACCAGCGCGACGTTTCCATACATGGAAAGAATTACAATGCGTGGCGGCGACTCGCGATGTTGAAGCTCGGACGTAGCCATAATGCCGTCCATTTCCGGCATGGAGATATCCATGACGACGACGTCCGGTTTTAGTTCGTCAGCAAGCTGGATTGCTTCTTGCCCATCGCGAGCTTCCCCGACGACCTTGATGCCCGTCGCATGTTCGAGCAGGGCACGGATACCCTGGCGAACAAGATAATGGTCATCTGCGATTACGACACTAATCATAAACAGCTCGTTTCTCAAAGCATGATGTTCGTGGGTGACTTCCCACTGAGCGTCTTTCCGACGCCTGAATCTATTGTGTACTAAAACGATTTATGACAACATGGGGTAAATCCCTACTCTTGGGGGTTAGGGGAACCCATTGTAGGGGCGAGGCAAGCCGGGACGAAGATGGCGTCGCGCAACCAGCCTATTTTCCGGCCTGCCTTGTCCCTACTTCTCTGTGAAGACGAGGCCATGCTTGATTGAAACGCGCATCAGCGAGGGTAGATCGTGGACGTCGAGCTTCGACATAAGGCTGGCGCGATGCTTTTCGACTGTTTTCACGCTAATGGTGAGTAGTTCAGCAATGGCGCTGTTGGTGTGTCCCTCGGCAATCAGCTGCAGTACCTCTCGCTCGCGAGGCGTCAGCAGCTCTGACGGATTTTCGGCCGATTCGTTGGGACTCATCAGCGTGGTTAGCACTGAATCGGAGATTGCGGGACTGAGATATAGCTTACCGCGGCTGGCCGAGCGCACGGCCATTGGCAGCTCTTCGTGGAGGGAGCTTTTAAGCAGATAGCCTTTCACACCCTGGCGCAGCAATTGCTGCGCCAGCAAAGCATCCCCATGCATAGACAGGATGACGACTTCGATTGGCTTGCCTAGATCCAGGATCTGCTCAGACGCCTGGGCGCCATCCATGCGCGGCATCGCAATGTCCATGACCACGACATGAGGCGCCATCTCACGCGCCATCTCGACGGCCTCATGACCCGTCGCCGCTTCGCCGACAACTTCGATGTCATCACAAGAGTCCAACATTGCCTTGATCCCCTGGCGCACGAGATGATGGTCGTCGGCAATTATCACGCGAATCATAAGTCCTCCTCATTTAGGACAAATGAGTCCTCTTCATATGGAACGTATGCCGTCACTGTCGTGCCTTGATCCGGTGCTGAGTCAATTTCCAGCCACCCATTCAGTAGTTCAAAACGGTCCCGCAGGCCCACAAGCCCTATTCCAGATCTCTGTTCGGCTAAGTGCATGGACTTCTCCGCGTCGAATCCGATTCCATCATCTTTCACCGATGCCATAATCTTACCATCCTCGTGGCGCAATACAACGATCACTTTTGTGGCGTTGGCGTGACGGGCCACGTTGGTCAGCGTTTCCTGCACAAAACGGTAGAAGGAGATGCTGACTGCATCAGACAATACGGGCAGTGGCGTGTTCTCCAGGTCTATCGTCAGGCGCGTGCGGCGTCCAAAGTCTCGGGCCAATCCTTCGATGGAGGTGACAAGACCAAAGGTATCGAGGACAGGGGGCCGCAGATCGTGCGCGAGCAAGCGGATCTGCTCCATTGTCTGGTCGGTCATTTCGATGGCTTCGTTCATCTGCTCGTCGACAAATTCAGGCATATCGGTCCAGCTAGCTCTGATCATCTCCATGCTTATTTTCAGCGCCGTGAGCGCCTGCCCGGCTTCGTCGTGCAATTCACGGGAGACGCGCTGTCGTTCGTCCTCCTGGGCATTGACTACCTGCTTGCTGAGCTGGCGCAACCGTTGCTGGTTGGCCTGGACCTGGGCAAAGAGGCGCGCGTTCTGCACTGCTATCGTGGCCTGCGCTGCCAGCCCTTCGGCCAGCATCGCGTCGCGCTGGTCATAACCAACGTGGCGATCGCCGGGATCGCCCTGCCGTTGGGCAGTAACGGCCTGCTGTTGGCCAAGAACGAGCGTTCCCGCGACGCGCTCGCCTGCCATTAGGGGCGCAAACAACCAGCTCCCGCCGTCGATTTTCTCGTCCAGGGGCATCAGGCGCAGATTCTGCCCGTCGGCGCGTTGAATGAGTATGGTGGAGGGGTCGCCGAGCAGGCGCTGCAGCGCGGGATACCTCTCGACGGCGAGTGGCGACTGGGGCAGGGCATCTTGTTCGAATCCGCGGGAAGCTTCGACACGCATTCGCCCGTCATCCTGCATGAGTAAAACAAGGGCGTAGTTATACCCGATCAGCTCGCGCGCGTAGTCCAGAAGGGTCTGCAAAACCGTATGCAAATCAAGCGTCTGGCTCAAGGCGACGTTGGCGGCACGCAAGGTATCCGCAGCGCGCCGCGCCTGTTGCTGGGCCCGGAAAAGCCGCGCATTTTCGATAGCCATTGCGGCCTGCCGGCCCAAGGAGCGCAGCAGCCGGCGGTCGTCGTCGGAAAAGCTGTCGGGCGCTGAGCTTTGCACGCTCAAAACGCCAAGGCTGCCCTCTCGCCCGAGCACGGGAACGGCGAGGAGTGTGCCCATATCGATGGTGTGTTTGATTAACGTCGACGAGTCATCCAGCTGTACGGAGGGCGATTCAAGCGCTTCAAATAACAAATCCTCCAGGTCAAACTGAGTCGAGTCTCCTGCGCCTTTCGCGACATCGGCGCGTTCGTCACCCTCTTCCAGCCCGGCGTAAACCGCTTGCTCAAAGTAGCGTCGTTCGCCGGCCTCGGTTAGAAAATGAAAGGCAGACCAATCGGCGCGCGCGATCAGCTCGCGCGCGGCGTTGACGATTATTTGCAGGATGCGATCTAGGTCCAGCGTTTCGCTCAGCGCGCGGCTGACGGCTGCCAGACCTTTGCTCTCGTGCAATTGTTGCTGTAAGCGCCCATGCTGGCGCGCGTTGGCGATGGCGATGGCCACCCAATTGGCGGCAGTTTCCATCATTGCCTTCTCTTCTTCGCCAAAAGCGTCCGGACGCGTGTGTACGGCCTCCATGACGCCAATCAGCTCGCCCTGAAATATCATCGGCGCGGCGATGATCGCTCGCGGGTGGTAGTGGGCGACCGTCTCCAACTCGTGGTACACGCGTTCGATGGTTTCCTCACCGTGCAGCCATTGGACCTGCCCGGTGCGCAGCACTTCGCTGGCGACGCCTCTAGAGGCCGGGACGCGCTGCCCGGTCAGGTTGCCGACGCCGACTTCGCTGGCCGCGGCGAAGACCAGCGTATCCGGGCCTTCGCGCAGCAAGACAAAAGCGCCTTCTGCGCCGACCAAGGGCCGCAACAAGTCCAGAATGCTTCTAAAAACGACTTCCAGGTCAAGGCTGGCAGCAATGGTCTGGCCCATATCATGTAGCGCGCTCAACTGTTGCGCGCGCTGCTCTAACTTTCTTTCATTCTCCCTACGCTTGGTAACGTCTTTGGCCATGGCGATGCCCGCAAAAATCTGTCCATCTTCGTCGCGCACGGGCATGGCATGCAACAGGTATGTGCGGCCATCATATTCCCGTTCAATCGCCTGCACGGTTCCCTGCAGCGCGTCAAGAAAGGGCTGCATGCTCCCTTCCTGGGCGGAAACGGGCAGGATGTGGTGCAGTGATGTCCCTGGCGCCAGCATGGACGCCGCCTCCGGCACAATGCTTCCCTCCGCCAGTATCAGGTTCAACTCGTTGTCGTATAATGCGACGATGGCGTCGGGAATGTTGCGCGCCAGGGTGCGATACGTTTTTTCACTCCTACGTAGGGCTTCTTCGGTCTGGTGCCGGTCGGTAACGTCCTGACCAGTGCCGTACATACGCACCGTGGCGCCCGCCTGATCGACAACAGGCCGGCCGAACGCATGTATGACGCGCACGATTCCGTCCGCGCGCACGATACGATGGTGATATTCAAAGCGCTCCTGGGTCTGGTACGCCGTCGCCACGATATCGCGGACTCGCTCGCGGTCTTCTGGATGCACCATCTGTAGCCATTTTTCGTAAGTGGGTTCAAAATTGTCCTCGTCTACGCCATAAATTCGATAAAGCTCCTCGGTCCAGGTTACGACATTGCTGGCAGTGTCCCACTGCCAGCTACCCAGGTGAGCGACGCGCTGCGCCTCTGCAAGCAACGTTTCGCTCTGACGCAGGCGGTCGAGAATTTGCATTTGGTCATGCAGCGTTTCCTCGCGCATTATTACTTGTCCCAGTTGCGAGGCGACGAAATCCATAGCGTTCAGCAGATGCTCACCCGGCTCATCTGCGGACGACGAGAAAAATTCCAGGACTGCGAAAACTCTATCTTCAACGCGCACCGGGAAAGTGAACGAAGAGACCAATCCCAGCTCCCGCGCAGCTTGCAGTCGCTCCACTGCGGGATCATCTGCTAAGGAGCGCCAGCCGCCCGAACCACCGCTCATCATCTCGCCGAGCCAGCCTTCACCGGGTACCAGGCGCATCTCGCCAGTCGCCTTACGAAACTGTGTGATCTCGCCATCGGTATTGCAATGCCAAATGCCGCTAGAGACCATCTCCAGCCGCTGGCGATCTTCTAACCAAAAGACGTGGCCGAGGGGCCATTTTGTGTTTGCGCAGATCTTGTCCACGGCAATGCGTAGAACGTCTTCGAAGCTTTGCGCCTCGTTGGCTAAGGCGGCAATCTCTTGCATAAGTTTGAGGAGCGTGCTTTCTTCTTCACGCTGTTCCTCGAACGCGGTGACGTGGTTTTTCTCAGTCGCCATCAAAGGCTTTTAATCACTCTCTTTGGCTTGCGATGGTTCTTGTCAATAGTAGGGGGCTTTCGTCGCAATGCGGCATCTTAGACCGGTCAATACTCAATTATAACACAACTGAATACCTTGTCGGTATTTTCCCGCTGTTACCTAACAGAAATTAAACTCATCGTCAGTTTCCCGGAAACAGGTTTTATAGCTTGGAGTTTCCGCGAAAGTTGTTGCATGTTATCATCGGCCAGGCACGGCAGCGTTCGGGAAGTCATGGTACTTCGAAGGCGCCGGTCACTTAAGGCATGAGGAGAAAGTAAGATGGAGATTTCGGTCAGAGGTCGCGACGAAGTGTGGACGACAGACGAGTATAAATTGGGCGCGGCCCGCACGCTCCATTACCGCCCACCCGACGAAGTGAATCCTGACGAGCAGCTATACGCCATCTATCTGGAAGTGGTCAATTATGAGCTAGGGGACGATTATTATGTCCCCACCGATTTTATGCATCCCCGCCAGCCGGATGGCAACCGTGTGCTGCTTACTGTGTCAATGAATGAGGTGATGCAACGCACGTGGTCGCGGGAGCCGCACTTTGTGGCGGGAGAACGGGGGCGGAAGGTGCGGCTAGGCGAAGCGGTGGTGGGGGAGTGACTCAGAGTATCACTGAGATCGCATGGAGGTCCACAGAGGGTGGACTGTCTCGAAGAACCCTCGGTGGAACTTTGTGTAACGCTTTTGACGAACACCAACCGCGAAAGCGGTTACTTCAAACCTATAGACCGTTCTGTTGCTGGTAGGCGGCGATCTGCTCGCGGAGGAGGCGACGTTGGGCCACTACTTCCTGCAAGGGGGTCCGGACCTGGGTTTCGTAGGCAGTGCCGGTCGTGCGAGCTCGTTCCAGCACAGTGCCGGTGCGTTGTAGCGTCGTCTCTTTAAGCGGGCGGATCAGCTCGGCGCGGACCGGGGCTTCTTGTCCTTCTTTACCCACCCAGCCGTCCAACGGGTCGGCGACGTTGCGGCGCAAGCCGTGGATCGTGTTGGGCGTTTCGTCCAGCAGGCTGGTCAGGGCGGCCATAACCTGCGCGGCGCTATCGCCGACTCCGAAGGGGAGCCATTTGCGGATTCCCTGGAACCAGTCGTTGATCTTCTGTAAAAATGTGCCCGCACTTTCGGCGACTGTCGCCAGGACGTTTTCAGCCGCCTCGTAGAAGGCGTTGAGACGCCCCATGTGCGCCTCGAGCCATTGGCGGCCATCGCTCAAGGTGGGAAGACGCGCCTCAAATTGATCGAGCGCCTGGTTGCCCAACACTAATCCTTCTTCGACAGAGGGAATTTCGTTGAGCAGCTCGCCGATGGTCAGACCGAAGTTGGACACGCTTCCTTCAACCGTCGCCAGGAGATTGGCATCGTCCAGTTGTTCGTAGAGCGCGACCAAACCGGCAAGCAGACCGATTTCCTGTGTGGCGGCTGCCAGCTCGGTGCGCAGCGTCTCGTTCGCCTCTCCGGTGTCGCCACTGGCGGTCTCCAGGGCGGACAGACGCCGCTGCGCTGCATCAAGGTCTGATTGCAGCCGCATCTTGTCGGCCTGTGCAGAGGCCAACTGGGCCAGCAGATCGGCCACCTCGTGATTGGCCGTGGCGACTGTTTCGGCTGCCGTAAAGGAAGCGGGAGGCGCAAGTGGCAGCGCAGGCGGAGCCACGTTTGTAGTGATCAGCGGCGCTTCACGCGCCTTGTTGGCCAGCAAGGCGGCGCCGCCGCCTACAGTCGTCGCGGCCACCGATGTCAGCGCCAACGCTTTCAAAAAATTGCGCCTGTCCATATTGTCATGCGCGTGTGTCGTCATATTCACTCACCCCTATTTGTTAATCGTTACAGTTATTATATAGAACATACGTTTCAAATGGGAATCGCCGCTATTATTTTTTACGCGATTCTCACCCCGAGATGGGCGCTCTGGCGCCGGTCACCAGCCCGGGCTGTTCGCCTGTGTGCAGCCGGGCCAGGGCGTTTTGCACGGCTGCCAGGTGCTCTCCCCGCAGCCGGTAGCCACGCAAGATGAAAAAGGCAGCAAGGGCGGCGAGTGCCGGCAGTCCGCCGATCAGCAGGCGCATACCCCACAGAGCGGCGGCCGGCTGCTCGGGATACAGCACGCCCGCCGAGGGAGCAACGTAGCCGCCGAGTTCCAGGAAGGCGCCGGTAATGATACCCTGCAATGTGAATGCGAAACGGATCACGAAGCCGTTTATGCCAAAGTACATCCCCTCGCGCCGCTGCCCCGTTAGCAGCTCGTCGTGGTCCACGACGTCGGCTATGAGCAGGTCTGTCAGCATCAGTAGACCGGCAAGGCCGAGGCCGAAAATGACGACGACAAGCAGCCCGCCGTAAAAATCGCCTGGCAGGAAAAAGAGCAGCAAAGCGCCCGTGGAGTAGAGGCAGACAATGCGCAAGGCGCGCCAGGCTCCCCAGCGTTGGGCCAGGCGTGTCCATAGGGGCATGGCGCCGAACGCTGCCAGGAAGGCGACCGCTAGAAAAATGGAAGTCTGCATGGCGGCATCGAGGGTCAGGCCAAGGCCGGGGACGGTCAGTGGTCCCTGGATACGCAAAACGTACTTGGTATAGAACGGCGTCGTCGCGGTCAGCATCATAAAAATGAACTGGATCGCCAGATTCGCAGCCAAAAAGCTGCGAAAATCTGGATGGTTAAGGGTAGCGCGCAGGGCGGCTTTAAAGCCCATAGCGTTCTGAGATTGTGTTGTGGCGCGTTCGCGACTGCCCAGCAGCGAGGTGGCGAAAAAGATGGCGGTGACGACGCTGAGTAACAGCGCCATCTGGCCACGGCCGCTCCAGTCCGCACCTGCCAGCAGCGGAGGCAGCGCCACGCCGACCATAAGGCCGACGATTGAAAAGCTCTGTTTCCAGCCGGACACTGCCGCGCGCTGGCGCTCGTCGGGCACCATTTCTGGAAATAGCGCGGTCCAGTTCATCACGACGAGGGTCCACAGGAGGTCAAAACCCAATACCAGTACGAGAAAATAGAGCAGCAGATTGCGGGAAGGGCCGTTCACCACGGTTTGTGGCGGCGTCCATAAGAAGTAGAAGGAAACGGCAAGCGGCAAGAACAGCGCCGCAATCCACGGAATGCGACGGCCCCAGCGCGTGCGCGTGCGATCGGACCAGTAGCCGGCCAGCGGGTCGTTAACGGCGTTCCAGATGCCGTACAGCGACCATACAACGCCTACCGCCGCGGCGCGGAGGCCAAAGACGTCGATGTAAAGAAACTGAATGAAGGTGGCGAAGGCCTGGTAGGAGAGGGCCACGGAGAGCGAGCCGGAGGCGTATAAGAGCGTTTGCCAGCGGGGAACGCGGCGGGTAAGTACCGCGTGCGGATCGGCGGTCGCTTCTGGCAGAATTTCGATATATTCGGACATCACTATGACGATTTCGGCTCCGTCGCTTCGTTATTGATAAGGATTAAACTGCATGATCTTACCTCCTGAAGAGGTCAAGAGCAAGGGCTTCTAATAGTATGGGAGTACTAAGGTCGTTTTTCCGCTGAGCAACACAGAGTTCCTCACAGAGATCCACAGCGCAACGCCCTCGGCGATGGATTGATGTATAATGAACTTTGTCTACATCTGACGACACTCAAGAGGGAAAACAATGAACAAATTCTTTAGCTTTATTGCCGGGCTGATGTCAGGGTCGCTGGTGGGGGCTTCGGCGGTGTTGCTGCTGACCCCTACATCTGGCGAGCAGCTGCGGGCAGATGTGAAGGCGCGATGGGAGCAGGTGTTGCAGGAGGCGCGCCAGGCGCGGGATACGACCCGGCGCGAAAAAGAGCTGCAATTTGAGCGAATGAAGGAGTCTGGGAAGTTTTAGTGCATGGATTTATGCATCGAATTTCGCGAATTTTTTGTAATTTGCGTCGTTCGTGGCAAATTCTGGCTCTTGGATCTACTTTTCGACGAAAAGCCAGTAGTTGGCCGCCTCTGTGGCGAAGGGGGTTACAGGCATGATGGCCAGCACGGCGCCCTCTGGCCCTAGCTCTACGGTCCATTGTCCCTGATTGAATTCGTCGAGGTCTAGCGCAACGACGCGCGGCGATGTCCCTTTGTGGATTAGCCGCACGCCCCACGTTTGCGGTAATTGTGAGCCAACCCTGACGAAACCGGCTGCCTGCCAGCCTCCTCCGTCTGCGACGCCGTCACTTTCCGCGTCGTCAAGGTAGTTCAGCTCGGGGACGGCGATGTCGTCCAGCGCCAGGCCGTGCGCCCCGGAATCGTAGTAGGTGAGCAATTCAAAACGAATGAGGATAGAGCGCCCGGCGTAGGCATCCAGAGAGACCGATTCCTGGACCCAGCCGGCCTTGCCGGCGCCGCCGCGGCTCTCGCTGCGCCCATTAAGCGAGGATCCGTACTCTCCTGGGGCGCCGTTGGTCAGATCCAACACTTCCCAGGTTTCCCCGTCGTCGGCCGAGACGCTGACATAGCCATAATCCAGATCGTACTCGAGATCGTACCAGGTCCAGAAGGTCAGCGTGGCGCCCTCTAGGCCGGCGAGGTCGAAGCGGCGGCTTAGTTGTGCGTTGACCGTTTCCTGCGCCGGCGCGAACCAAACCTGTTCGCCGCTGTACGGCGTCGTGGGCAGAAAACGGGTGGTGGTGTCGGCGACGAACGAGATGGTCGTCGCGCCCTGCACGTCAAGGTCAACATAGTGGACCCCAAACGGTTCTACGGCCTGTAACAGCTCCTGAGGCGTGAATTTGATGCCGGATTCAGACACTGCCTGGCGGAAATCGAGGGACTGGTAATGATATTGGGCGCCGGGCGCACTGTTATCCAGATAGGTAGCGACGGCCCAATCGGCCATGAAATGCTCCAGGCTAAGTTCCGGCCGGAACCCTTTGAGCACGGCGTCCACGGAGGCAATGCCGTTCGCCGGATGGCGCGCCAGCTCCTGAATGGCGGCGTCGCCGAGCTGTTCCCACAGATAGACACAGAACAAGTAGGCTGCAGCGTAGTGAGCGAAGACGCCGTCATCGCTATAGTTCCACGCCGTCAACTGGGTGTCGGGCGCGAGCAGATAGTCAACCGTGTCGGCCGTTTCCAGCCCAACGTAAATTTCGGCAAGCTGCGAAAGTCCCTCGTTCAGCCAGGTCGTTTCGTTGCCATCCACGTACCACTGCACCAGATGCTGGAATTCGTGGACCAGCGTGCCGAAGTAGAGGTCAGAGCCCAAAGTCAGATTGCTCATATTGAGGTAGACGAGCTCTTGCTGGTTTGAGTTATTGAAGAAGGCGCGCGGATATTCGTCGCCGCTGTTGAAGTGGCCAAGCTCATCTGTCTCACTGTCGATATAGTCGAGGTGCAGCACGCTGAAGTGGGGATCGTTGTCTACGCCGGGCTGCCATTCCTGGCCGAAAAGGTGTACGAGACGCGGGTAATATTCTTCTTCGAAGCGGAGCGCAGTGGCTTCTACAGCCGCGCGATCCAGGTTTAGCGAGTCTTCGGCCCAGAAATAAGCGTGCTCCGTGACGGCGAGCAGTGTGGCTTCGGCGTTAGCCTCGTCTACAAAAAATGTCTGACGGTCTCCTAGCTGGAACGCCGGGGCGCTGACGGTGCGCGGGCCGAGGTTTTGCCCGCCAAGTCGCTGGCCGGCCTCGAAGAAATCGTGGATGGGGTAGTCGGCCAGGAGTAGGGCTTGGAGATGCTGCTGGCCAGCGGCCGGCGCCTGGACGATAGAGGCGGGTGGGTGCAGCTCTAGAGCCGGCTTGGCGTCGGTGGTGTCCCTTGCCAGCGCCGTGGGCAGGGCGTCGGAGGCGAGCGGATTGAGCGGCGCAGGCGGGGCTGTGGGTGAGGCGGTGAGCGTCTCGTTGGGTGTGGGGGAAGGTATCGTTGGCGTCGCCGAAGCGCTTTCGACGGCAACGGCTGTCGTCGGCGACGACGTGAGCTGTTGAAGGAGCGAGTCCTCGAAAAGATAGAGACTGAGCGCGCCGCCTACCAGCAAGCAAACAACACACAACGCCATGAGAGCGCAGCCGGCGTAGATCAGGCGCGGGCGCGACGAGGCGCGGCGCAGGGGCCCGCGATGGGAAGTTATGTCCATCTGCTAAGCATAGCCTGAATAGGTTTTTGGTC
The DNA here is from genome assembly GCA_025929715.1 of Anaerolineae bacterium. Lineage (GTDB taxonomy): Bacteria > Chloroflexota > Anaerolineae > Promineifilales > Promineifilaceae > JAAYYY01. The sequence goes on from JAICPS010000038.1 coordinate 12,858, forward strand.
CAATGGGATTGTGCGCCTACTTTTGGAGCGCGGGAATCTTGCCCACAAGGGCGAGCAGGAGGCTCGCGGTCCTCGGCGCCACGGTTGGCGCCGGTTACCTGCATGTGCAGGCAGTTTGAGTATAATAGGATTTGGATGAAGCATCCTTTATGCCAGTTTAGGATCAGATGAGCAGGCACTTAGCAAGATAATCACTCGTGTGGCGATCCCTGCGATCTGCATGATAATTCGCGATTATTACCTGACCGCCCTACAATAATGCCCACCCTCCCGCAACTTTGGCGCCCCGCCGGGGTTTATATCATTAGTGGTTTCAGGACCGTGAGACGCCTATGAAATACGCGCATATTATCGGATGGGGCAAGTACTTGCCGCAGCGGGTATTAACTAATCAGGAAATTTCCAAGACAGTTGATACAACCCATGAGTGGATAGTGGCCCGCACCGGGATCCACGAGCGCCGCATTGCCGGGACGCGGGAAACAACGGCGACGCTGGCCTTCGAGGCGGCAGCGCGCGCGCTGTTTGTGGCGGGTCTGCACCCGTCGGACGTGGAGCTAATCATCGTCGCTACATCCACGCCGGAGTCTATTTTTCCGGCGACCGCCTGCCAGGTACAGGACTACCTGGGCGCCACGCGGGCGGGCGCTTTCGACCTTAGCGCGGCCTGTTCCGGGTTTGTTTACGCGCTGAGCATGGCGTCCAACGCCATTACCAGTGGGGCAGCACAGAACGCGGTGGTGATTGGCGCCGAGACGATGTCGCGCGTGCTCGATTGGCAGGATCGCGGCACCTGCATTCTCTTTGGCGACGGCGCTGGCGCGGTGGTGCTAGAAGGATCCAGCATTCCGGGCGGCGTGCTCGCAAGCACGCTGCGCTCGGATGGCTCGGGCGGCGATCTGCTGCGGCTGCCAGCGGTCTACCACAACCCGGTCCCCATCCTTGGCGGCGAATTCTCGCAGAATGGCCATCATAAAAACACGATCAGCATGAAGGGCCGGCAGGTCTTTCGCTTTGCGACGAATGTGATTAGCGATTCGGTTCAGGACGTGCTGCGCGATGCGCAACTGTCTATTGACGACGTCGATCTGATCATTCCGCACCAGGCTAACGTGCGGATCATCGAGACTGCCGCCAAGCGCTTGAAGCTGCCGGTGGAACGCTTTTTTATTAACGTGGCGCGCACCGGAAACACCTCGGCCGCGTCGATACCCATCGCTTTGTGCGACGCGGTAGATGCGGGTCTGCTTCATCCCGACGACAATGTGGTCTTCGTGGGATTTGGCGGAGGGCTTTCCTGGGCCGCCTCTGTCGTGAAGTGGGACGTGACACCGCCGGATCTTTCTCTGCCTGATCGCGAATGGGGCCGGGTCCGTTACGTACTGGCGCGCGGTCGCTCCCGCCTGCGACAATTGGGCCGTCACGTGGCTAGCTTTGTCGAGGGCTCGCCCACGCCGGATGCTCGTTTGCGGGAGCGGATCCGTCCTGACGGACGGGGCCGCACCCATGGACGGGGCGCGAAAAAGCGCTAAGGTTTGGGGCAACGACGTCCCATAGAATCCGCAAAGTCGTAACTACGAAGGGAGGGCGCGGGCGATTTGCTTGAGGATCGCTGATTCGTCTAGAAGTCCTTCGACGTGTACACGGCCGTTGATGACGGTGTGCGGGAGATTGCGCACGGAATAGCGCGTGGCGATGTCGGGGAACACGTCGGCCATCACGACGAAGGCGCGCACTTGGGGGCTGGCGACGGCAAGCCCTGCCACAAGTGTCGCTACCAGGGCGCCGCCCTCGTTTTGAGCAGAAGTGAATAGCTCCAAATCGACTTTAGCGTCGCCCGGCAGGCGACTGAGCCGGATGCGGGTGAGCCCTTCGAGATTGCTGGCGCGAAAGGAGACGGCCTGAACCGCTCCGACGAGGGCGTTGATCTGGTAACCGGCGGGGAGGCCGACGAAGCGCACCCCAAAATCGATCTCATCGCCGGCTTGATCGAGGCCCATGAAAGCGATGACCGGATAGTGAAAGTGCTCGGGCACGCGCTCGCGTCGTTCGAAGCTCAGCACGTCGAAGCGTTGGGCCAGGGAACGGCCTAGCTGCACCGCTTCTCGTTCAAAACGCCCGCCATCCTCGGCCGCCCAAACCACAATCTTAACCGGGCGCGGCAGCTCGTCTAGAAAGCCGACTAGCTGCGACCAGCTTTCTCCGGCGAATATCGATTCTTGGGGTGGTTGTCGGGGCATGGGGATTTTTCCGCGCCCCTACGAACGGTTGTCTCCGTAGCGGCGCTGCCACTCGAACAATTTGTTGATCGCTTCCAGTGGAGTCATATTAGTGACGTCCAGGGCTTGTAGCTCGTCTAAGATGGGGCTGGTCTCGGGAAAAAGGGCTGCTTGCTGCGCGGGTTTGAGGTGGCTGGGTGTCACAGTGGCGGTGGGCGCGTGCGCCTCGAGATTTTTGAGGATCTCTCGGGCGCGAGCGACGACGTCACGCGGCAGGCCTGCGAGCTGGGCGACGTGAATGCCATAACTGCGATCGGCGCCGCCGGGCTCCAGCTCGTGCAGAAAGGCCACATCATCCCCTTCCTCGGCCACGGCCACGTTGTAGTTGGCGACCAGCGGCAGCATCTCCGCCAGGCCGATCAACTCGTGATAATGGGTGGCGAAAAGCGTGCGCGGGCGCAGGCGGGGATGGTTGTGCAGAAATTCGACGATGGCCCAGGCAATAGACAGGCCGTCGTAAGTGCTCGTTCCGCGCCCGATTTCATCCAGGATGACCAGCGAGCGCGGCGAGGCGTGGTTGAGGATTTCGGCGGTTTCCACCATTTCCACCATAAAGGTCGAGCGCCCGGCGTGCAGCTCGTCGTGCGCCCCGATGCGCGTGAAGATGCGGTCGGCAAGCCCGATATGCGCTTCCTGCGCGGGTACGAAGCTGCCCACCTGCGCCAGCAGCACGATCAGCGCTGCCTGGCGCAAATACGTGGACTTGCCGCTCATGTTGGGGCCAGTGATGATGTGGATGCGCTCTTGGGCCGTCATGCAGGTGTCGTTGGGCACGAAACGTTCCAACTCTAGCGTGCGTTCTACCACGGGATGGCGCCCGGCGAGGATCTGTAGCCGGCCGTCGTCGTATAAATGCGGCCGGGCGTAGGCGTTGTTGGCTGCCACTTCGGCAAGCGCTGCCGCAACGTCTAGCTGCGCGAGCGCCTGTGCTGTCTGCAGCATGCGCGGCGCCTGCTCGCCGACCTCATGACACAGTTCTTCAAAGAGGCGTTTTTCGATTTCCAGAATGCGCTCTTCGGCGTTGAGGATCAGCGTTTCATACTCTTTCAGTTCGGGCGTGATATAGCGCTCGGAGTTGGTCAGCGTCTGCTTGCGGATGTAATCGTCGGGCACGAGGCGTGTATTGGCTTTGGTCACTTCCAGGTAGTAGCCAAACACCTTGTTAAAGCCGACTTTCAGCGAGCCGATCCCGGTGCGCTCGCGCTCGGTTGGCTCGAGGCCGGCGACCCACTCTCGCGCGTGCGCCGAAGCGTTCATCACGCCGTCCAACTCTGCAGAGAAGCCGGGGCGGACCACGCCCATTTTGTTGAGGTTGGCCGGGGCGTCGGGGGAGATGGCGCGGGTGATGAGATCTAATGTCTCGGGGCAGGGGTCGAGGTGGGAGATCAGGGATTGAAGATTGGAGATTAAGGGATTGGAGAATAAGGATTGGAGGTTGGGGATGGCGGCGAGGACGACGGCTATGTTTTCGAGGTCGCGAGGGGTAGCGCGGGCGGTGACAGCACGGTTGGCGAGGCGCTCGAGGTCGGGCAGCGACTTCAACCGGCGTCGTAGTTGGGCGCGCAGGAGGGCGTCGTCAAAAAGGGATTGTACCTGGTCCAGGCGCCGGTTGAGATCGGCGCGATCTAGCAGCGGCTGGGTCAGGCGCCGCCGCAGCAGGCGAGCGCCCATAGGGGTCACGGTCTCGTCGAGAACGCCGAGCAGTGAGACGGCCTTGCGCCCACTAAGAGACTCGGTCAGCTCCAGATTGCGCCGCGTGGCGGCATCGAGGGCCATGAATCTAGCGGTGCTGTAAGTAGAAAGCCGCTGGATCTGGCCGACGGCGCCCAACTGTGTGTCTTGTAGATAAAATAGGGCTGCGCCTGCGGCGCGGGCTGCCAGGGGTTTGTCTTCGCAGCCGAATGCTGCCAGGCTCTGCACGCCGAAATGGGATAGCAGCGTTTTGCGGGTATTGCCGTGCTCGAAGCGCCAGCCAGGCAAGCGAGTGACCGGGATCTGCAGATCGCCCAGGCTATGTTCTTCATCGGGCAGCAGCAGTTCGGCGGGTCCCAGGCGGGCCAGCTCTTCTACCAGAGCGCGACGGCTGTTAAGCTGCGTCGCAGCAAATTCGCCGGTCGTGATTTCAGCGTAAGCCAGTCCGGACTTCTCACCCTCGCAGAGAACGGCGACCAGGTAGTTGTTGCGGGCGGCTTCCAGCATACCGGGTTCGATCACGGTGCCTGCCGTAAAAACGCGCACGACCTCGCGCGGCATCAGGCCGTTGACGGTATCGTCGCCGATCTGCTCGCAGAGGGCGACCTTAAAGCCTTTGGCAATCAGTCTGGCGATATAGCCCTCGGCGGCGTGGTGCGGCACGCCGGCCATGGGCACGCGCTGGTTCTTGCCGACCGGACGGCCGGTCAATACCAGGTCCAGCTCTCGGGCCGCGGTGTGCGCATCTTCGTCGAACGTTTCGTAAAAGTCGCCCAGGCGGAAAAAGACAACAGCGTCTGGATGCTGCTGTTTAATGTCTAAATATTGTTGACGGAGTGGGGTGATCTGGCTTTTGGGCATTGTTTACGTGATTTGGCAGCGATTTACAAAATCGCTGTACTTTAAACCTGTAATTCTTC
>JAICPS010000330.1 GCA_025929715.1 Anaerolineae bacterium
ACTATCCGCCTCGTCCAGCGACAACCAGGCCACTGGCTGCTCGGACTCGGCCAGCCACTGCGTCACCAGCGTCGTTTTTCCAAAGCCCGCCGGGGCAGAAAGAAGCGTCAATTTCCGCTGTGGCCCTACGTTCAACGACGCCAGCAGACGCCACCGCCGAACCGCGTTCGGGCGTGTTGGCGGTATATACAGCTTCGTGGCGAGGATCGGAGTAGCCATACGGGATCGACCGCAAGACAACCGAGAAATGACCCTCTAAGCCTACCATTTTATCGTCCCTTCTACGAGACGAGATCCCGTACTCGACCTATGGCCGGTAAATTCACGGTTTTCTGTCTTACGCTGATCGCCATTCTCGCTCTGGCGTTGGGCAAAGATAAGATAACCACGCAAGCCTTAGTTATCTTAGCCAACTTGAGCGGTAGCATTCTGCAGCCGCTACGGCAGATTCAGGAGAGGATGATCAGATGAATGTCACAGTCGCAGTTTCCATGAAGGCCGGTACTCAGGCAGGCGCATCGTTCTGCCCAGTCATTGCAACGGCAGTTAACCGACAAAGTCGGAGAACCAGGCCTGCTCACAATTAAGATGCCCTTCGACGAGTGGTTGGAGGTTGAGATCCCGACATTTACCGATCGCTGGGGTATTGCGGCCGGTCAGGAGGTAGATGCTGCAATCGAGGCAGCCAGCACCATCACTGCGGTTCTTTCGCCGGAAGTTCGGCCATTTTCATCACCAGACGCAATGCTTCGTTCACTGCTTCTTCGGTGGGAAAGGCCCGTGCGACGTCGGCTTCCAATCGCACCAGATTGACTCCAGCGCGATAACGCTCGGCGTACTTGCCACGCACTCCACCCTTCAGTAAGTCCGTCAGGTCGTACTCTGGACGCAGGTCATCTTCCATATTATTCAAAGATTTACGTACAACTCTCAAGCCAAGCACTTGACATTAGCCGTGCATATGGCAATATTCCAGATTACTATTAAGCAGAACCTTCCAGCACAGCGGGTCCCCTCAGGAGTGTGGGCATGGTTGGTGACAGTTCAGGATGGGTGGGTCGAATATTCGCTGGTCGCTACGAGATCGAATCGTTGCTCGGCCGCGGCGGGATGTCCTCTGTTTACAAGGCGCGTGATAAACAGCTGCGCCGGCCCGTTGCCATTAAGATCCTGCACCCACACCTCCAGGAAAATGCGGAATTTCTCAAGCGTTTCGAGCAGGAGGCCGCCTCCGTCGCCATGCTGCGCCATCCACATATCGTCCAGGCCTTTGACTTCAACCGTGAGGGCGATACATACTACGTGGTTCTGGAGTATGTGCCCGGCGAGACCCTGGAACAGCGGCTGGCGACGTTAAAGGAGGCCAACCTCAGGCTGCCCCTACAGGATGCCATCCGCATCCTGCTCTCCGTTTGCGAAGCCGTGGCCTATGCCCACGCCCATAACGTTATCCACCGCGACCTTAAGCCTTCCAACGTGATCCTCAACCTGCTGGGCCAGCCCGTGCTGACCGATTTCGGCATCGCCAAGATCTTGAGCGGCGGCATCGTACACACGGCCATGGGCACCACCATCGGCACGGCCGCTTATATGTCTCCGGAACAGGTTCGCGGCACACGGGTGGATCATCGCAGCGATATTTACTCCCTGGGCGTCATGTTCTACGAACTGGTCGCCGGCGAGCCGCCCTTTAGCGGCAGGTCGGCGAACACCATCATGCAGAAGCATCTCACAGAGCCGATGCCTGACACCGACTTGCTCAGGAGCAACGTACCTAAGCCGCTGGTCGACGTTCTAAAGAAGGCTCTGGCCAAAGATCCTGATGACCGCCACCAATCCGCGTCCGAACTAGCAGCAGACATTGAGCGCGTCGCGCAGGGTCTCACAAGTAAGGCCACGGCCCCTGATTACGCTGGAGAAATGGGCGCTTTTGCGCAGCCCCGGCAAGGAGAGACGCGTGCTACGCAACGAGATGGTGAATGGCAGGCGGCTGAGAAAAAAAGAAGCAGCCGGCGCTTGCGCCGCCCGCTGTATCTGGGCGCGTTGGGCGCCGCTCTCCTGGTCCTTTGCCTCGCGGCCGGCGCGCTCGTGCTGCTCCCGCGTCTAAACCGCGCGCTGCCGCCTTCCAGCGGCATGGTGCGCATTCCCGCCCGCGTCTATACCGTCGGCCTTGCCTCAGAGGAGCAGAACTATGCGGCCCCTCAGGAAGTATCGCTGGACGAATACTGGATCGATCGCTTCGAAGTGACCAATGAACAGTATGCCGCTTTTCTCAGCGACAGCGGCGCGCCGGCTCCCTGGCCCGGCGGCGCGATTCCGGCAGGAGAGGAAAACCACCCTGTACAGGGCGTCACCTGGGAAATGTCTCGCAACTACTGTGAGTGGGCCGACAAGCGCCTGCCGACCGAGGCAGAATGGGAGGTCGCTGCCCGCGGTCCCGAAGGTTGGCTGTATCCCTGGGGCAACGAGCCGGATGCAGCCACCGTCCCTAGCGGCGGCACATATGACGTTGGCAGCGCCGGCAGCAATCGCAGCCCGTTTGGCGTTGCGGATATGGCCGGCAACACGTGGGAATGGGTCGACGAACCGTACGCCGCGGTTGGCGCCGGGCAGCGCGTGCTTCGCGGCGGCGCTTACAATTTCTTCAAGGATATGGCCTACCGTCTCGTCGGCGATCCCAACGTGCCCACCATGTACGCTACCGCCGGCTTTCGCTGTGCCGCCAGCGAAGTGGAAATTGTCGAGGATGAAATTGTCGTGGAGCAGCCACAGGATGCCGTAGGCGCGCCTCCGCTCCTGGCCGACGACTTTACCGATCCCAACAGCGGCTGGCCGGAAAGCAGAGAAGGCGGCATCTTATCCGGCTACCATCCACCCGACTTCTACCACCTGCAGGCAAGCATGGCCAACCAGCGCGGCACGGCCTTCTACGACCGCACGTTTGACAATTTTATATTAGAGGTGTCCGCCTTTGTCGAGAGTACCGAGACGAGCAGCGGCGACTTCTACTATGGCCTCGCCATCCGCAAGAATGAAGAGGGCTTCTATGCATTCATGATCTCTGCGCGCACGCGGCGCTGGCAGGTCGTTAAGTATACAGGCGAGGAACAAGAGCTGTTGGCGGAAGGTGAGGATGACTCCATCCAGAGCATGCAGACAGCCGATAGCCTGCGCATTGATGCCCGCGAATCCGTTTTCATCTTTCACATCAATCGCCGCCCGGTCGTCGAAGTCCATGACGATGATTACGAGAGCGGCCAGATCGGCTTTGTCGTCGAAACGCTCGACGAAACCAGACCCCACATACATTATGATGACCTGAGCGTGCGGCCCTTATCAGAGGTCGTTGCGGCCGTCCCGACGGCAACCGCTCTTCCGGCAACGGCCACGACGGCGCCGCCGCAGACCGCATCCGCAACGGAGCCGGCAGCCACGCCTGCTCCCGAGACGCCTCCGCCATCCGGGCGGGGCATGGTGCAGGTGGCCGGTGGTACTTACACGGTAGCAACCGGCACCAGCGTTACGCTTGAACCCTTCTGGATCGATCGCCACGAGGTCACCAACAGCCAGTTTGCGGAGTTCGTAGACGTGACCGGCGCCGAGACACCTGCCTATTGGACGGCAGAGGATACGCTGCAGAACGCGGGAGAGCATCCTGTGCGCAACGTAACCTGGGGCGTCGCCGACGCTTACTGCACCTGGCTCGGCAAACGGCTACCGACCGAGGTTGAGTGGGAGGTTGCTGCCCGGGGACCGCACGGCTGGTTGTACCCCTGGGGCGACGAGCAGGACGCCGTAACCCTCGCCCTCAGCGGTACCTATGCAGTCGGTACCATCCTTGCCAACCGCAGTTTCTTCGGCGTTTTCGACATGGCCGGGAACGTCTGGGAATGGGTCGACGAACCTTACATGCCTGTCCCCGAGGGCCAGCGCGTCCTGCGCGGCGGCGCCAATAACTTCCAGAATGAGATGACGTACCGCGCTGTGGGTGACCCCAATAGCAACATTATGTTCAGCAACGCCGGGATGCGCTGCGCCAGCAGCAGCGCGGCAGAGGAGAGTGATGGCTCGATTCTCCTCTCCGACGGTTTCTACGACATCGAGAGCGGTTGGTGGCAGGCTGCGGCCCCGGTCGGCCCCTATTTTTACGGCTACCATCCCACAGATTTCTACCATGTGCAGATCACCGCTCCCGACGACTGTCTCGCCGTAAACCACGAGGTAGAGCTCGACAATTTCATGGCAGAGGTCGATGTTTTTATGGCGGCGACAGACACAGAGACCGGCAATCTGCGCTACGGCCTCACGTTCCGCCAGGACGAGAGAGCGTTTTACGCTTTCATGATTTCGCCCCGCCAAAAAACCTGGCACGTCTTTAAGAGCGTGCAAGACGGCCTGGCATTGATGGATGAAGGCCAGGCCACTTCGATCCGCGGCAATTCTCAGGAGACGCGCGACCGCCTCTTCGTCATTGCCAACGGCACGGAATTAACCTTCTTTGTCAACGGCCGCCTGGTCTCCCGCATCTACGACGCCGATTACACGCGCGGCCACCTTGGTTTCATCGTTGAAACGCTGGATGAGACCTACGCCCACATCCACTTCGACTCGGTTACCGCCTGGCAGCTACCGCCAGAGGTGACCCTGTCCACAACTGCAGGTCAGGCCGATTATCCGCTGCAAAGGCCCGTCTGCCGCGGCGCCGTCTCCGCTGATAATCACCTGGTCAACTTTGTCGCCCACACTGTCGAGCCGGGGGACACGCTAAGCGAGCTTTCACAACGGTTTGACGTCACCGTTGAGGCCATCGTGGGTGCAAACGGCCAGACAATCGAGAATCCGCGTCTGATCCGCGTTGGTCAGACGATCATTATCCCTCGGCCGGGCAACCCCTAAGGGACTTCGCGTGCCTGCCGCTCACGGAATCAGCACAATTTTCCCCGTTGCCTTGGGCCCTTCCAGATAACGGCGCGCCTGGTCGGCTCCGGCCAGCGCAAAGGTCTGCTCGATACGTACCTGCAGCTTCCCGGCGCCGATCCAGTTAAACAGATCGCCAGCGCGCCGCAACAACTCATCCCGGTCGGCCATGTAATCGCCCAACGTGGGCCACGTCAGCAGAGCGAACCGTAGCGGTTGAGTATTTGGGGATGCACGGGCGCCACGGCGCCGCTGGACTGGCCGTAAGGGACCATAAAGCCACGCGGGCGCAGGCTGCGCCGGCCCTGCATAAAGGTGTCCTTGCCCACCGAGTCGTAGACGACGTCCGCCCCGCTCCCGTCTGTGAGGCGCATCGTTTCCTCGTGGTAATCGGCCTCCGTGTAGTGGTTGTGACAGACGATGATGGCCGCGGCCGGCGCAGTGACTCGAACCCAAACGAAGCCACAAGCTCCTTGACTCAGCTTTCTCCCATGCGGCGTCGTACGCCTGCCCGGTGGGAACTGAACTACGGGGCACGGCTTCTAAATCTGCACGCT
>JAICPS010000526.1 GCA_025929715.1 Anaerolineae bacterium
GCCGAGGGTGTCGGCGATGCTCCGGAGACACGTGAAGCCCATCCTCAAGACGAGCCGCGCTTCCGTGGGCGCGCTCTTTGGGCACAGGGCGAGGTACAGAGCCGCCGAATCCAGGACCGCGCCGCTTGCGGTAACCCAGGATCGCCCCGCCTGTGGGGAGCGAAAGTAGACGAGCGCCGAAAATGAGGTATGGGTCTCTTCTAATTCAGCGAACCAGAGTTCCCACCTTTCCCATTCCTGACTTAGATTACTTAGACCTCGTATGCGGTGCGCCCGCGCTATCATTTCGACCGCTGAAGGCGGCGCACCGGCACGCACTTCCAGCAGCGAAACCATCATTTCTCGGCGTGAAAAGGCGCTATACATGCTAGGAAGGTACGCAATCAGTAGCGCCACAAGACCGAGTCCCAGCGTGGCTTCACTGAACGCCACAATCGCTGCAGGCAATGAATTTACCTCGGCAAATCCCAGCGTTAGCAAGGATGAGCCACTGACTTTGAATGCCAACGCAGGCGGTCGTACTCCAATCGACCAGAAAATTGCCGAATATCCGATCATCACCAGCGCAATCCATACGGCCGGTAACGCCAGGAGCGCCATAGGGGCAAAGAGCGCCATGACCCGATCTCGTGCCTCGTAGCTTCTCGCGCGATTGGCAAAGGGCAGGAATAAATAATGCATCGCTCGGAAGACCAGTTCGGTGATGAGCACCTGTTCACCACGCGGGAGCACTACTGTCTTAATGGCCGCGTTCAAGGTGGCTCCTACAAGCAGGATGCCGGCCGTCAGCGTAATGACGTTCAATACGGTCTGCATAGGGTCGTTATCGTATCACGTCCAGGGCGAGTAGCATAGCGCCGATAACAAAATTACGTTAGAATTTTGCCGGCAAGCCGCAGGAGGATCCACAGTCATGGCGACCATTCACCCTTCCACCACCATCGAAGGCGTCTACTTCGTCGAGTTGGCGCCATTCGCCGACGAGCGGGGACGATTTCTTGAGACTTTTCGCAAAGAATGGTTTCCCCAACGAAGCTGGGAGACGGTGCAGACGAATCGCTCTGACTCGCGCGCCGGCGTGCTGCGCGGCCTACACTACCACTTTCGGCAGGTTGACTACTGGTACGTCATAAATGGCCGCATTCGTGCCGCTCTTGCCGACATCCGTCCCGATTCGCCAACCTCTGGCGCTACCGAGACCGTCGAAATGGGCCAGGAACGACAACTGGGCCTTTTCGTACCGGTCGGTGTGGCGCACGGTTTCCTTGCGCTGACCGATGCAACGCTCTTCTACATCGTCGATAACTATTATGACAGCAGCGACGAGTATGGCATTGCGTGGAACGATCCGGAGCTTGCGGTGCCGTGGGGGAACAGCACGCCAACCGTCTCTGCACGGGATGCAGTTAATCCCTTTTTGGCGGAGATTCCTACCGAAAGACTGCCGAGCCTTCAGAAGGTAGCTGGCTGATTACACGTACTCGTGTTGGCGTGACCTACAACCAGACCGTCGCCGTTGAGAACCGCCATGAGTCCGTGCAGAAGGTGGGCACAGGCACGACGACCTTCGGCTACGATGCGGCCGGGCAGCGGGTGCGGACGACCGAGCCCGGCGCGAGTGTGGTCATCTCCTTTCCCTTCCCCGGCTACGAAGAGGAAGTCAGCGGCAGCACCACGACGCGGCGCACGACCTATACTATCGCCGGGCAGGCGGTGGCCGTCCGCGTGCTGGTGGTTGGCGTCAGTAACAACGTGCTACACCTACACAACGACCATCTCGGCAGCAACAGCGTGATGAGCTACAGCGGCAGCGCGGCTGAAGTCGGCGGCAGCCGCACACGCTATTTACCGTTCGGCGCCTGGCGCACCGCGCCGACGCAGAGCTACACAGACCGCGGCTACACCGGGCAACTAGAGGACATGGAGCTGGGGCTGTACTATTACAACGCGCGCTATTACATCCCCAGCATTGGCCGCTTCGCCAGCGCGGATACGATCGTGCCGAACCCAGGCGACCCGCAGAGCCATAATAGATACGCATATGTGAGAAACAACCCGGTCATTCGTGTTGATCCTACTGGCCATATTGATCTTGATGCTCCTGAGGAGTTATCCGCACCGCCGAATCCTTGGGAACTTACCGATGCCCAGATGGATTTGAACAGCGATGGGATGATCACTGGTGACGAAGCAGCTCGCGCGGATCATCATTATCAATCTAATGCAGATTCTCATCTTCTAGCGGATTTTACTAAGCCGGCGGAGACAGGATTTGGCACCTTTGGAGGACCACGGACGATCGGCTGTGGCGGCACAGGAGAACCTGATTGTAGTGCAACACGTCATCCCGCTGTTGATGGTGCTGGGCGACGCAATGGTGACATTTATGCAATCGGTCACGGCAGAATTGTGGCAATGGGCAATGCAGGAGGTGGTTTTGGAGAGTATGTTGTCATCGAGCATGATGTGTATGGCGTTCGACTATACAGTGTGTACGCTCACCTCCAGCCTGGGAGCGTACGCGTTCAACCAGGCTATACCGTCGAAGAGGGCGCTCGAATCGGAGGTATGGGTGATTCGGGAGGACAAACAAATGTCCATCTTCATTTCGAGATTCGTCGGGCTACAAACGTAGACCTTAGTCAAGATAATCCTTTTGACGGTCAACAATATTGGCCCGATTCTGCAACACAGCTTTTGGAGAATTTCGTCGATCTTGGCCCCATCTTTGGTTATAACGCGGGATACGCAGACTGGACGGAGAATAATCCATGAGTCGAGGTACTTTGCTATGAACTACAACCGTAAACTGAAAATCTGTAGTATCTCGATTCTCTTCATCTGGCTCGCCGCTTGTGGAATGAGCCTTCCTTCAACCAGTGGCGGTAGGCCAACGCCTCCAATGTTGGACGAAGCGACAGAAGAGGGGCCCTCCGGTGAAACGCCGGACGAAGTTATGTTCTCGACAACACCTAGTCCCACTGCGTCGACAGCAGGCGTGGCTGTACCCTCTAATAAGACACCTGTTCCGACTTCGCCTGAAATTAGCAGCACAGGTGCTACACCCACTAGGGCACAGACCGGCGTTGTCGACCCAACTGGCGCGAGTACGCTCCTGCCAGGAACTCGGAGTGTTAGTTTTCCGCTTGCCGGTCCCTTGGTTGCCTTCGGCGTAGAAGGTGCCGATGAAAATTATCTGGTATTCTTCGATGTGGGGAGCGCCGCCTTTCGAGAGATTCACAATGACTTTGTTGATTTCCCTTTTCAATTGGCGTGGTTCGATCGGGGCTGTTACGTATACGTTAGTGGCGCTCTGCTCGATCTTGAGGGTAATCCGGTGTGGACCCTGCCGGAACTGAATTGGGAGAACCTCCGTCGCCAGGGGAGTTGGGGAGTGGGCACAACTTGGCTATCTCC
>JAICPS010000248.1 GCA_025929715.1 Anaerolineae bacterium
CAGCGCGGGGCAATCGGGATACGCCGCAGCACGCGTCTGTCTGTTGTATTTTGAGCCAGCATAGGTCTGCCTGTATGCAACGATAAAGCCCCTTTTGCAAAGCGGGCGGCGACCGCGTGGCGGCATTAGGGGACTAATTCGGAATGGCGGAGTTGCCGGCTCCCGCGTTTATGTGGTTGCACACCACAGGCATTTCGGTTTACACGATCCTGGCTTCCTTACCGGGGAGCCCTCCGCCGTATTTTATTGTTGATCAGGATTATAAAACGGTTGGGGGGAATGTCAATAACCATAGGTGCTGACGTCTACCCACTTTGAAAAAGGAGTGCTGGCCAGATACGGCGACGCCAGGTACGCTGGTAGCTAGGCCTATTGAGCAAGGGCATGGCCTCCAAGGCGACCCACACCGTGCTAAGACGATTGCGCGAAGCCAGTTTCTGATGCCAGCGCCTGGGCACATTGAAGCCAATAACGGAGAGAATAAAGTAGGCAATCTGGTAGCCGAGCAGCAGGCGTGCCAGGCGCTTTTCATCTTTCAGGCGCGCACGACGTAGACCAAGCAGGCTCTTTAAATCTCGGAACATTTCCTCAATCCAGAAACGCTTCTTGTACCAGGCGGAAGCCCGGCGTGGGTCACAGAAAGAGGTGCCCAGATACCAGACCTTGTCGCCGAGACGGCTGATGGCAATGTGCACGCGCACCGGATGTTTGTGACGATAGAGCACGTTAGAGAGAAGGATGGGTGCCCCCTCAATCGTGTCAAACTCGCCCAGCCGACAGCGACGGCCGCGGTAAGTGACGATGGTCTCCGGGCTCAGACGCACGACGAAGGCAAAACCGTGCCGCTGCAGCCAGCGCACGAACTCGGTGCGGCCAAAGCCGCGGTCGGCCAGGAAGAGAGGCGTCAAGTCTCCTGGCAACCAGCTGGCCACCAGCGTGCAGAGCCCGCGTTCCAGCTTGTTCTGGCTGTGGCGCAGACGGTCGGGATGATAGACACCATGGGCCTGGGGCAAGGCGCGTTTGCGGCGCGGCATCGCTGCCCACAACACATGGAATTGGTGTACTTTGGTCCAGTCCAGGGCAATGGGCACCAGCTTTGTCTTCTGTCCCCCTGGCCGATAGCGCCAGGTTAGGTTGGCTATCACCTGACTCACCGCCGCCACAGGCACAGCCTCGTTTTTCAGGAAACGATGCAGGCGCTTGAGTCGATGCACGTGACGTGTACCCTGTGCTGGCCATTGCCGTACGATGGCCGAGAGGCAGCCGCTGCGGCTCAGCAAGAGTCCCTGCACCAGCAGAACCAAGTTGCGTAGGCGTGTCACGCGCATCTGAATCTTCCAGCTATTGACCACCGTCCATACTCGTCGGTAAGATAACAACATCGCGAAGCCTCCTCTGGTTTTGACTGGGTCTTACTTTTCAAAACCATTTCGGTGGCTTCGCGTTTCGTTTTTCCTCCAAACTGGGTAGACGTCAGCCATAGGTGGCTACAGTAGGGCTTTTACAAAGTCGGAACGCAGAGAAGAAAAGAACGGACCTTTCTCGGTTAGAATGTAGTTGTCGACAAAAACAATCATTCAAGGAGAAAGGACCCCATGAACTGTTCCACAATTGAGACGGAAGGGGGAGGGATTCTTATTTTGCGACCAGGTACCCACAGGGACATTCTTTTAGGCGATCTATCGCAATTCGGCTATAAATTGGGCGAACCATGATCCGGCATCAGGTAACACCATGACAGTTTCGCCCAAGACGCCCCGACCCATTCTCCGGCGTCGGGTAGTGCACGCCGGTTGGGCCCTCGTCGCGCTGGCCTTTCTGACATTCTTTCTGCTCGACCTGCGGCTAGACTACGTCCAACTCCAGACGCCGTGCGGCGGAGAGAACTGCAACTATCTGGCCATTTCCACCGCCGAAGTGACGGTCCTGAATGCGTGGGGCGTGCCAATCCAGGTCTATGCTACGGCAATGACCGGCCTGAGTGTGATTTACGTGGCTGTCTATTGGCTGCTGGGAGGTCTGATCCTGTGGCGCCAGACGAACTCCCGCATCGGACCGCTGGTATCTCTGGCGATACTCGCGATTCCCATTGCCACGGTCGCCGACTCTGACAATGTTGCGGCGAACTTCGAGGGTCTGCTCATCCCGGCGCTCTTTCTATCCTTGCTCGGAAATACGTTCCTGTTAATGTTTATCTTCCTCTTCCCAAGCGGCCACTTTGTGCCCCGCTGGGCCCCACTGCACCTGATAGCGACCATTTCATTATTTGCCGTATACAATCTGGACTTGAATGGCATCCTCCCCCTTTCACCGGCTGCGCTGCAATTTGTGCTGGCAACGGTGGTGTCGCTCCTCGCCCTGGCATGTGGCTTTCAAATCTATCGCTACCTGCGGGTTTCTACGCCCATCGAACGACTTCAGACCAAGTGGACCTTGATCGGTTTTTTCTTCTTGCTGCTAAGCTTCACACTTTGGCTTGCCTTTTTTGGTGGCGGGCTGCAGTTCCAGCCCGGAGAGACTCGCTTACTGGCTTCGGTGGGCGGATGGCTCGGGGTCATGATGACGGGTCTGGCGCTACCAATCGCGCTGACCTTCGCTATCCTACAGCATCGACTATGGGATATCGACCTGGTCATTCGCCGCACGCTAATCTACTCGATCTTGACAGCGGCGCTCTCGCTTGTCTTCTTTGGCGTCGTCGTTGTGCTGCAGGCGCTGTTCGATACTGTTATCGGCGACCGCCAGAACGAGCTCGTTACAGTTCTCTCAACCCTGACGGTCGCCGCGTTATTTACCCCCCTGCGCAGCCGCGTGCAAACCCTCATCGACCGCCGCTTTTTCCGGCAAAGGTATAACACAGAAAACGTTCTGGCTGCCTTCGGCTCAACCCTGAAGAACGAGGTCGACCTTAACGAGTTGCACAGTTCGATTTTGGAAGTGGTCGAGGAGACGATGCAGCCGGCCTCCATTTCTCTCTGGCTACGCGAGCGGGAAAAGTAACCAATGAGTGGGCGCCCCCGATGCGCCCGAAGGTTCGCGAAGAGAGGACAAGAAGTACTTCGCCAGAACGCGCCATTCCCTTCTGGCAGGCGCCCGGCGCTTACGAAGTGCCGGGCGCCTGACTGCATTGGTTACGGGTTCTTATACGCCAGCGGGAGGTAGGCGCGGACCTGGACGATGTCGGCCATGTCCACCCACATCACGGCCTCTGATTGCAACGTCTGGGTTTCGATCTGGCCGATGGTGTTGATGGCGACGGCTTCGAACTGGTAGAGACCGTCGCCGTGGCCCAGCGCTTCCCAGGGGAACTGCGCGTTGAGCTGAGGATAGTCGAACGTGTCCCACAGCTGCCAGGCGCCGCCATCGTAGCGGTAGAAGATGCGCGTTTCGTCCGGGGTGGTGGGGCCGGTGATGAAATCCCAGCTCACTGTAAAGGTGTCGGTGATCGGCGCTGTGGGTTTGAGCACCGGGGGATTGAACGGCTTTACGGTGGCTACAGGATGGGTGACGACGGTGGTGTGCGCCTGCGGCAGGTCGCTGAACGGCTGCACGTTGCCCACGGCATCTCGCGCTCGGGCGCGAAAGTCGTAGGTCTTGCCGTTCTGGGCGCCTGTAAATTGAATCGAGGTCTGGGCCGTGTTTTCCACCAGCGTCTGCCACACCGGCAAGTCAAATATGCCGCCGGACTCGCGCCATTGCACGTCGTAGGTCGTAATTCCAGACAGGTTGTCGCTGCCGGTCCATTGCACGAAAAACGACGAGCTAAAGGTGTACTGAGGGAGATCCTGGACCTCGGCGCTGGGCGGTAGGGTATCGACGCGCGTGCTGGCCTGCGGGTTGCCAAAGGGTTGTATGTTGCCCGATTTGTCCACGGCTCGGGCGCGGAATTCGTAGAGGCTACCGTCCGTGCCCGATTGAATTGTGCCCGACGTGTCGGTCGTCTGCGACTTCCAGGCGACCCAACTGCCGCCGTTAACGCGATATTGCACGTCGTAGTACGAGATGCCGGTGGACGCGCAGCCGGTTTGCGCGGGGTCGGTTCCGCTCCACTGCACCTGGAAGCTACCCGGCGAGTAAGCCGGCAGAGCGGACACCGTAGCTACCGGCGGCAGCGTGTCGCACGATATGGTGTAGTCGACGATCAGCCGCGGAAAGTAGCCGGGTTGCTCTCGAGTGTAGAATACGCGCGAGCGGTTTTGGTCCGGCCGTTCGTCGGCGGTGATGAGCACGCCGTGGTTGGCCTGCGCGCCGCTGTGCCAGGCCTGAATGGCGGCGGTGCCGTCATTGTAATGCCAGCCGACTGTGCTCGGCACTTCGCCGATTGGTAAGCCTGTGCCGCCGAGATAGCTGGCGTTGTTCCAGGTGACGCCGTACTCGCTCCACGGGGCGATCATGTACTGGGCTAGGAAGAGCATTGGCGCATCGGAAGCGGGAACGCTCTGCGCGAGGTAATACTGGAACTCGGCCTCGTTAATGACGACGTTCGACGGAATGCTGCTGAGGTCAAACTGCAGCACAATGCGCGTTGCTCCCGCGCCGCCGGCCTGATAGCCAATCCTGCTCGTTCCCGCTGCGCCGTAGTTGGTGTTGGGATTGGCCGACGAGATGTAACTGTCTTTGGACACCGGTATCTGAACCACAATGTTGACGCCGTCCGGGCCTAGCTCCTCCTTTAGTATTTCCACCGGCGGGATCTCTGGTCCCTGGCCATTGTCATGACCGTCCGGTGGAATTCCGGGCCCCTGGACCGGCGTTACTTCCGGCCTATCATCCTCCTGAGCCTGCGCCGCCCCTACGAGCAGCACAAACAGTACAAACAGCAGCGCCAGCCGTCCTGCGGCGAACCGGCTACTCCTTAGAAAATGTCGTGAATTGACTTTCATCTGAATTCCTCCATCTACCCTGTTGCCCCTGACAAAATGCTCACCTGCCGTTCCTCACATCATACGGCAGGCAGGCGAGTGGGGTCATCGGTCAAAGGAGGGAGGTGGGATGGGTAAAAAGGTGGAGGGGAAGGTTGAATTGCCTGAAAAAACGGGTGATTAAGAGGCAACCAACTCTAACGCGTCGCTTCCCCCTTGTACTAAACTTTCAGGAATGCGCTGGTCCAACGTTGCCAATTTGCCACCCTTGTGGGCTGCAAGACCAAGAAGGTAGATATCCGTCAGGTGACTGTGGGTGAGAACTGCTTCGGGTAATAGTAAATCACGAATACTAACATCTTCGGTCCAGAATCGATGTCCGTTCAGAGCACAGAAGTCACGCAGAATTTCGAGAACTGCGACAACGTCACCTGGCCGGTTTGGATATCGCGGGTGGCTGGCGACCCGAACAAAGCCGTTTTCCGTGATGGGGCAAGTAGCCCAAGCCTGACGTCCGGTTCTGGAAAACCAATTATGAGCAACATCATGATGCACGTGCATAGGGTCGGTCAAGGCCAGGAGCATATTGACGTCGAGGAGATAGACGCTCACGGCGTTTCGTCCCGAAGCTCGTTGACAATGTCCAGAGTGATGATTTTAGCATTCGGCTGTTGGGGAAAAAGCGGCACATCGTTACGCGTGCCCGCTTCAACGCGACGAGTCAACGATTGGCGGGCGAGCTCTGAGAGCGCCTGGCCCATGGTGATTCCTTTTTGCCGGGCTATTTCGCGCGCTGCCTGCAACACGTCATCGTCAATATCGAGCGTCGTACGCATCTTAGATCTCCTAAGTTAGTCGAGTGGACAAATACATCTGATGCTTAAACATCTAGTGTACATTGATTCGCGCTGGAGGCAACGGCAGTTATTTTATTTTACGTGCAAATGTTTTCGATTCCGGCCCGCCGCTCAGACGTTGACGTTAATGGCGCTGCCGGACTCGTAACGCCGCAGCCCTAAGTAGAAGACGCCCGTGGCGATGGCCCAAAAGGCCACGGCGACGCCCAGCAGCGCTAGTAGCAGCACGCCGTCGCGACCCTTGACGATCTCCACGGGTATGGCGCCGACAAAGGCGGAGGGAATGAGGGTATAGAGCATGAAGCGGGAGAGGCCGGAGAAGAGGGAGTTGGGATAGATGGCGAAGGTGAGCATAGCGTTGGTGATTTGCTGGCTGGTGTATTGTGCGTTGCCCATATAGAAGGCCAGCGAGCCGGTAATGATCGCGTAGGCGATGAAGATGAGGGCCACAAGCAGGGCCGAAAACAGGAACAAGGCGATCTCCAGGGGGTGGAAGCGGCCGGTGAAGGTGTAGGCGATGAGGCCGAAGGTGACGTCGCCGATGGTGGATACGATCATGCGCGAGAAGGCGACGTGCAGCAGGAGGTTGCGGGGAAAGACCAGGTAGTAATCGAGGCGGCCCTGGGCGATGAGATAGGCCATGTTGCGCTGCGTGTTGCCGGCGAACATGAAGGCCAGGCCGTAACCTACGGTGACGACGGCAAACAGCAAGAAGATTTCGTCCACATTGTAGCCGCGCACCGTGCCAAACTGCTCGAAGAAGATGATCCAGAAGACGAAGTAGATGCCGTTGTTGACCAGCATGCCCACGATCTGCGAGATGAAGCTGGCGCGGTATTCCATGGCGGAGGCGAGGTTGAGGGCTGCTAGAGTTTTGAGGAAGAGGAGTTCGTTTTTGATTCGGTTCATAAAAGTGTACAGCGAGTTGGTAACTCGCTGCCTGACCGATTTACAAAATCGGTTTACGGTGATCAGCCGCCGTTTATCGCCAGTCGTCGTGTTGCCCAACGGTATTGCCAGGCGAGAATGGCGCCGAAGATCAGGAGCCAGATCACCTGCAACACGACGATCTGGCGGAATTGGGTCCAGGTAAAGGCTACGAACAGCTTGGCC
>JAICPS010000684.1 GCA_025929715.1 Anaerolineae bacterium
AGAATCAATCCAGAACTGGGAAGACCGGCTCTCGGAATTGCGTGCTGAGATTTCGTCGCTAGAAGCGCAGATTAGCGATTTTGGCGAACCGCAATCCGGCGAAGCAGAAGCGGAACTCTCCATGTTACAGACGAATCTTCGCGAAACTGAGATCCGCTACACGGAAGCGTTTAATAATCTGGAGCTTTTACGCGTGGAGGAGGCAAAGGGCAGTAACAACCTGGTGATGGTTGAGCCTGCCCGCGCGCCCTCCACACCGGTAAGACCGCGTCCGCTCGTAAACGGCCTTCTCGCTGCGGTTGCCGGCGGACTTCTTGCACTGGGTTTCGTTTTAGTCATCGAATACTTGGATGACACGGTGAAATCACAGGAGCAGCTTGAAGAGGGCCTGGGTCTGTCAACCCTGGGCGCCATTGCCAACATCCGTGGAGGCGAACCACGCGAACGGTTAATTGCCTTCCATACGCCACGCGACCCGATTTCAGAGGCGTATCGTGTACTTCGCACAAACCTCAGCTTCGCCGCGATCGACGAAGGCTTGCATACGATGGTCGTAACGAGCGGTTCACCTGGCGAAGGGAAATCGACCACGGTCATTAATCTAGCGGCCGTAACGGCGCAGACCGGTAAGAGCGTCATCGTCGTCGACTCCGACCTGCGTCGACCGATGCAACACAAGCATCTCGACGTTCCCAACAGCGCAGGATTGACGACTGCTCTTCTGGATACTGAAACGCCATTGCGCGCCTACTTGCAGAACACGAAAATTCCAAATTTGCGTGTCCTTACCAGCGGACCGATCCCGCCGAACCCGGCCGAACTACTCAATTCTCAGCGCATGGGCCAGATCATTCAGCAATTACGCGATGAGGCCGATACAGTTATATTTGATACGCCACCGACGCTGACCGTCGCCGACGCCACGATCATGGCTCCACAGGTCGATGGTTGCATCCTCGTCGTCCAGGCCGCACAAACGCGTTTTCCCGCGTTAGAACTGGCCGTGGAAACCCTGCGCAAGGCCAACGCCCATGTTCTGGGTATTGTGCTAAATCGCATTAACGTCGGCCGGTCTGGCTATTATCACTACCGTTACTATAACTATGAATATGGACCGGAAGCCGAGCGACGCCCCATCCTGCGCCTTCCCAACTGGATTACCGGCCTGAGTAAGCGTTGATGGTCGCAATGCAGTCGTCCGGACACCGGCCTCGTACCTCCCAAAGACCATTTCTAGGTCTGGGACTTCTTTGGCTACTTCTTGCTGCCATCATCGCCATCACGCAGTTTTCACGACCTGCGCCAATCACCATCGAATGGCGCACTGAGACCGAAGTGAACACGGCCGGTTTTAACATCTACCGCGCGTCTGCCGAGAACGGCGCCTACATCAGGATTAACGAACAGATCATCCCCGGCAAGGGTGGGCCGACCAGTGGCTCGGCCTATCAGTACGTGGATCGGGATATCGAGTCCGGCGAAACATATTTTTATCGCCTCGAAGACGTCGAGTTAGATAACACTGTGTCCCAACATCCACCCTTCGAATCTTCAGCGCCGATTATTCCGTGGTGGGTCAGCATTTTAGTGGCAGGCAGTGCTCTAACCGGTCTTTTGCTGCTGGCAAGAGGCTTGCGGACACAGAAGGCAACGTGAACACGAATAAGATTCCTGCGCTACACCCCGACATAATCTGGCGAATCCTCGACGACGGCGCCGTGATCGTTACCCCTCGAGCCGGTAATGTGCGAGTCCTGAACCGTGTAGGCACGGCTATCTGGCAGCTTATCGACGGTCAAAGGTCCCTGGCCGAAATTGAATCGCAACTGATCCACACCTACGACGTTCCCGTCAACCAGGCTCGCAGCGATCTAAGCTCCTTTATGGAAGAGCTTGCGAGACGCGATATGATTGTCTGGAAAAACGAGAACCAGCAGCCATCCGGGTGACGGCGACGTTAGAAACCGTAATGGAAAAAAGGTACAGACCCCTACGATTCCGGCATCTGCCGGGGCTAATCTTGTTGGTTACAATTTGCCTGGTTGTCGTCGGCCATGCCAGCCTGCGAACGGCAACCGCCAGGCAGCAGGACCAATCCGGCGTGCCCGGATTACAGGCTGCTTCCACCCGCGTGCTGGCAAGTGACGCCCGCCATCTGAACTTTATCCTCGACGTGCCCGGCTATGACGTGGACGCAACCGGCGCCGTCATCGCGCCCGGACTACAGGTGCACTACGATGCGCCCGGCGCGCCTGCCCTTC
>JAICPS010000255.1 GCA_025929715.1 Anaerolineae bacterium
AGCCTCGTCAAAACTACCCGTGACCCCCGTCAGCGCCGCCAGCAACAGGTTGCCGAACGCGTGCCCTTGAAGCTCACCTCTTGACCGCAGAGGAGCACTTTGGTTTTGTACCTCCCCAACGTCAGGATCGCCATTCGAGAGCGCATGCGCATTGGCCAGAGGGCCCGTTTGTCCTCCGAAACGATACTGTAACAACTGTGTCATCAGCGCTTCGTCCCGTGATAGCGCGGCGATATTATTGCGGAAGTCCCCCGGTGGCAGCATGCCCAATTCCTGTCGAAGCCGTCCGCTACTGCCGCCATCGTCCGCGACTGTTACGATAGCGGTGATCTTGTTGGTGAACTCCTTTAGACCACGTAGAAGCGCGGGGAGTCC
Organism: Anaerolineae bacterium; assembly: GCA_025929715.1. GTDB lineage: Bacteria > Chloroflexota > Anaerolineae > Promineifilales > Promineifilaceae > JAAYYY01. The sequence continues at coordinate 376 of JAICPS010000255.1, forward strand.
CGTTCCACCACCAAGGGCCACAATTTTATGATCCATGTTCTCGTCTCGCTGCCCGTTTACGCTAGTTTTCTTTTCATTTTACCCCGGCGCCGGGAGCACTCAAAGTGTATGGCGGACGCCATCCGCCTGTGTTATCATCAACCTGACTTTGCAATCATCGCCCGCGAACAATACCTTGATCACGCAGCGAGGAATCTGACATCTATGATGCGCACAGTATTTTGGGATTATGAGGATGACACCGTAAAAATGATCGATCAACGGCTGCTTCCCTTCGTGCTCGAAGTTGCCGAGTTCGATGACTACCGAGAGGTCGCCCGCGCGATCACCGAAATGTACGTGCGCGGCGCTCCTGCTATTGGCGCCTCAGCCGCGTTTGGGATGGCGCTCGCCGCCCATCAGAGTCGCGCCGGAGACCGCGAAACGCTGATTAAAGAGTTGGAACAAGCCGCCGAGACGTTGAACGCGGCTCGCCCAACCGCCGTCAATCTATCCTGGGCCGTCAATCGGCAGCTAAAGACCGCTCACTCTGAGCAAAGCGAGAGCGTAAGTGACATTCGCCACGCTTTACTTGATGCGGCGCAAAAGATTGCCGACGACGACGTCCAGCTCAATCGCCGCATGGGGGCGCATGGCGCCGAGCTCGTGTCCGACGGCGCCACCATTCTACACCATTGCAACACCGGCGCTCTGGCGACAGTCGATTGGGGAACCGCCTTGGGCGTCATCTTCTCCGCACACGAACAAGGCAAGAATATCCATGTTCTCGTAGACGAAACGCGCCCCCGCCTGCAGGGCGCGCAGCTCACCGCGTGGGAGCTTCAGCAGAGGGGCATTCCCTTCGACGTCATTGCAGATAACGCCGCGGGCCACTTTATGCGCACCGGGCAGGTCGACATTGTACTGGTCGGCTCCGACCGTACCGCCGCCAATGGCGACGTGGCGAACAAAATTGGCACTTACAAACTGGCCGTCGTGGCCAAAGAAAATGGCGTTCCTTTCTACCCTGTGGTCCCCACCAGCACCATTGACCTCAACCTGGCCGAAGGCGATCTCATCCCCATCGAGGAACGCTCCCCTGACGAGGTATTATGTGTTGCCGGCAACCGTGTGGCGCCGGATGGCGCTAGCGCGCGCAATCCCGCCTTTGACGTCACCCCCCATCGCTATGTAACCGGCATCGTGACCGAGGCAGGTATAATCTATCCGCCATTCGTCAAAAACCTGCGCGCTGCGGTGGAGAAGGAGCAGGGCAGAACTTAAGCGAGCAGTGTATCCCCTGTCTAACCAGTCACACTCATGAGCAATATTCCGGTAGTCATCCTCTGTGGGGGACAGGGCACGCGCATGCGGGGAAACACGTTGACCAAAAAGGAGTTGATCGAGATTGGCGATCGGCCTGTCATCTGGCACGTGATGCGTATTTTCTCCGCCCACGGGCACAATCGATTTCTGCTGACGCTCGGCTTCCAGGCGGAACAGATTCGTCGCTATTTTCTTGAATATGAGGCCATGCAGCGCGACTTCACTATCCAGCTGGGGGAGCCTGACAACCATCGCAACCATCCCCAGCTCGAGTTTCACGGCGCCGTCGATCATCCTCCCTGGCGCGTTACGTTGGCAAACACGGGCCTCGACACTGAAAAGGGTAGCCGCATTGCGCGTGTTGCCGATCATCTGCGGAATGACGCGCGATTTTTCGTCTCCTACGGCGACGACGTGTCGGACGTCGATCTAACCGCCCTCGAGCAATTTCACCGCAACCACGGCAGGCTCGCTACTGTTACAAGCGTGCAGGTAGCCTTCACCTACGGCGTTCTGGAGACGGACTCCACCGACAAAGTCGTCGACTACCACCAGTACCCGCAGCTTCCTTACTGGATCAACGGTGGATTCATGCTGTTCGAGCGGCCCGTTCTGGACATGTTCGCTGCCGGCGAGGATGTGAAGCTAGAATCAGATGTGCTATCCCGTTTGGCGCGTGAGGGGCAGCTGATGTGCTTCCGCCACACTGGCTTCTGGCAGTCCATGAACACCATGAAAGACAATATTCTTCTAGAAGAGCTATGGCAGCAAGGCGCGCCCTGGAAAGTCTGGTAGATGCGCGTTCTCATCACCGGAGCGACCGGCTTCGTCGGACAACACCTTGTGCCGCTGCTGATTGCCGGTGAGAATGAAACCGCAATTCTGGTTCGTGAGGCCTACGGCATGGGGCAGCCGCTTCCGGCTTCGCTGGCAGCCATCCGCGACAGGCTGCAAGTTGTGTACGCCGACCTGCGCAACTACCGGCTGACCGGTCGTGCCCTTCAACAGGCGCAGCCAGATGTTGTTTTTCACCTGGCGGCAGCAGGAGTCGCCGACCCCTTTCTCGCCGTCGATACCGCGATGCGCCATAATGTCGCGGGCGCCATCAATCTTTTGCGTGCCACCTTCAAACACTCGTCAACCGGCCGCGTAATTGTCGCTCGCACGCCTGGCGAAGCGGCCCCCGCGAACACCTACCAGGCCAGTAAAGCCGCGGCCTGGAGCTTTTGCCAGATGTACGCCCGCCAGATGCGCTGGTCGATTTATGGCGCCGCCATTTTTCAGACCTACGGCCCCGGACAACAATCCAATACCCTCGTACCCGCTACATTTGCGGCCGCACTGCGCGGGCAGGATTTTCCGATGACCTCCGGAACGCAACAGCGAGACTGGATTTACGTCGACGACGTTGTCGCCGGCCTTGCCGCGCTCGCGAAGGCGGACCTCGAACCCGCGACCAGCCTTGACATCGGTACTGGCAAGGGCGCGACCGTGCTCGAAGTGGTCAATCAAGTGTACGCCCTGGTTGGCCGCGGAGGCCGTCCCTTACCCGGCGCCCTATCCGACCGGCCAGGCGAACAAGAACGCCAGGTTGCCGACAGCCAGAGGACGAACGCATTGTTAGGATGGCAGGCAGATACGTCGCTTTCTGAAGGTCTGCGCAAAACGCTCGCGTTTTCATAGTACCTGTGGCGTACCCCTGAAGGCCCATTGCTTCCAGACCCCCTTCCTTTTAGAATTCAGCTAACAATTCAGGCTGCCACCAGCCCAAATAGACGCTTTCATCGCAGCGAGGCAACTGAAATCTTGAGTACTGTTAGCCAATTAGTTACAAATGCCGCCGAAACAACTACAACAATAGAAGACCGCGCCCAACCTCCACCACAACGGTGGACAACCGCCCTCTTCGTACAGCTTATCCGACCCCCTTCCGGGCCTATCGCTCACCATCAAAAAGCTCTAGATGAATACCATGCCATCGTCGAGCGTGCCGTCACACACCAGTGCGGTGATGTGGTTGCGGTCTCCAGCGATGCCGCCCTTGCCGTATTTTCAGGTGAGGGGCATCCCCAGGATCACGTGCAGTTCGCCGTAGATGCCGCCACTTCAATGTTAGAGCAAGTCGCGCAGCTAAACGGTCAGCGCCTTGCGCAGGGTCTGGCGCCGCTGCGTATTGGGATTGGAATGGACGCCGGTGTGCTGACAACATCTGGATTCAAACGCCACCCCCTCCTGGATCCCGGCCTTGAGGGTTATCTGAATAAGGCGAGACGGCTGAGCGACCTGAACTGCCAGACCCCTTTCCCCGCAATTTTCGTCAGCCATTCCGTAGTCAACCGCCTGGATCATAATCAGCGCTATTCCATACAGAACCTTGGAGATGTTTTCGTAGAAAACCAGGCGGATCCGATTGCCGTCTATGCGCTCATGAGCGGAGAATTCCCGGCAAAGTAAGAGGCCGCCGGCACAGTTGCCGGCGGCCTCTTATATTTTCTAGACTGCCGCGAAGGGAATCCTCAGCCGGATTTCACGGAAATTCGCTTTGCCTGTGTCTGGGCAGTTTCGCGCTTTGGCATTGTAATCTTCAATACGCCTTTATCGAATTTCGCATCCACCTTGTCCGCGTCTACGGTATCTGAGGGCAACGGTATCGTCCGCCTGAAGTAACCATAGCTACGCTCGCGACGGAAGTAGTTCTTACCGTGCTCTTCTTCCTCGTCTCTCTTCTCCCCCGTGACCGTAAGGCGGTCGCCTACCAGTGTAATCTCGATATCATCCTCTGATAAGCCCGGTAGCTCTAAAGTGGCCTCAATAGCGTCATCGCTTTCCGAAACGTTCAAGGATGGGTTAAAGCGACCGCCATTTTCGCCGCGCCAGGGCTCCATTTCAAAGCCGCGGAAGAATTCGTCGAAAAGACGATCCATCTCGCGGCGCATCGGATAAAGCGCCTCGTCTTCACGACGGCTCAAGCTTCTACGATCTCTCCATGGTACCAGATCACTAATGTTCATCGTTCACCTCTGTTTCGAATTCTGAATTATTGGCCTAGGCCGCACTGCGTACGGCGATTTTGCGTGTCTTCATCTCTTCCGCCTTGGGTAGCGTCAGCACCAACACTCCATCTCGAATCGTGGCCTCGATACGATTACGATCAACTTCGTCGGATAGTGCAAATGTTCGCTCGTAATCGCCTTCACCATATTCACGATAGGCCAGACCATAACCTGCACGCTCGTCGTCCTGAATATAACCGGTGATCGTTAAGATGTTTCTTTCCAGCGTTACGTCAACGCCATTTTCGTCGACCCCGGGCATGTCCGCGAGTAATACGACTGCGTCACCAGTTTCATAAATGTCAACTCTTGGGATATAGACACGGCGCGCTCTCGTTCTTTCTGCCCCGCCATACTCCTGTTCTTCTTGCTTTACAATCGTACTTTCAGTCATCGTTAAACCCTCCAATCGTTTGGGCTCAATTTACTATGTCAATTTGCACTAATCGAAATCCGGTGTGGCTTATCGGCTTCGGCGCGTGGAAGTACCACACTCAAGATACCGTGCGCAAATGTCGCGTCTACAGCTTCTGCATCGATGCGAAATGGCAACTGTAGAGTACGGCTAAAACTGCCCTGCCATCGTTCACGCCTGCGGTAGGTCTGCTCTTCATCGCCATTCTGCGCCTGACGCTCACCGGAAAGTGTGAGCGTGTCACCCACCACAGAAATGTCCAGGTCCTCTGTGCTCACACCCGGAAGCTCAGCAGTAATCATGGCATTTTCTTCATTTGCCCAGATGTTAACAGGCGGAAATTCGCTGCGGGCACCCTCACTGAACCCATCCATCATCCGGTTCATTTCTCGCTGCAGGCGATCCATTTCACGCCAGACCGAACGTCTTCCAACATTTCGCCAGAACATGTTCAATCCTCCATTCGTATCAATTAGTCTACTTCTCTGTTTTCGCCGTTTTTTTCGGAAGTCCGCCCCGCTCTCGAACTTCCTTCTTGAATGTAATTCCGGTGCGTTAGATGAAAATTAGAGCTATGCAAGAGAAATATAAAAAATAGGGGCGATTCGTAGCGCTACGAAAGCAGTTGTCAATGATATGCCCCGTGATATAATGCTCGCACGGTTTGAGGGTCTGCAGCGAGCGAGGAGTCACCGAGGGAATATCTTGAGCGATACCATCATTACGCAACGTACCGAAGAGACCCCTGGGCCAAAGACCAGCCCCGCTTTTGGCTTGCTGACCGGTCGCCGCGGCAGCCGCATCAGAGAGGGGTTGCTCGCCTACTTGTTTCTCCTTCCCGCCCTCTTGATCATCTTCATTTTTGGCATTTTCCCATTGGCTTTTTCGGCGTATGAGAGCACCTTGCGTGGGCTCAACGACATCGTCGGAGCCTATGATGGTCTGGGCAATTACACGCGCGCCATCGGAGACCTGGCCTATGTCCTCGGTTTCTGGCTTGCCGTAGGGCTGGCCTTCCTTGGCATTCGAGGTCTGGTGCAGAAAATCCGCCTCGCGCATGCCAGGCAAGACAGTCCGTGGCTTTGGGCGGTGCCTGCCATTGTTCTGGCAGCCGGCGCTGCCCTGTTCTTACGCTTTTTCTTTACCTTTCTTCCCCTCCTATTGGGAATTGCCGACCAGATGCGCGATGCCCAGCGTGCCGGAGAAGGCAGTCCCGCCGAACTATTCAGGCGTTTTCTGGGCGAAATCTTCGCCCTTCCCCAGGTTCAGGGCTCGTTCTGGACCGCAGTTATCGTGCTCGGAGTTGGCGCCGCACTTAGTATTGGTGTTGCGCGGATTCTGCCTGAGAATCGCCGGCATGGTGGTTACTTTTCTGGGCTCTTCGAATCGTTTCTCTTTTTCATCGGCGCCGGATTCTTGGCCTGGTTCACCTGGACTCAGGTCGAGAGTGCGTATCTCGCGGCGCTTGAAGGTGGAGAAGAACTCGCCTTGTGGTCACAGATAGTGACCATTAGCGGCGGCATCGTCTTGTTGGGAATATCATGGCTTGTCTGGAAAAG
>JAICPS010000622.1 GCA_025929715.1 Anaerolineae bacterium
AGTCCTCGTTAACTGCATCAGCCGATCCACAGAAAATACAAATCGATTTCATAAGATCCATCCTTTGTAAAGAAAATTAAGCCTGGAAGAGGTTCACCGACTAGAAAATAGACCGCCGACCCACCGTAGCAAGTCTTGTCCTGAGCCTATCGAAGGGCTGAATTTCAATTTCATAACATCTATCTTCGGCTTGGCGCTATTTTTATAGCTATTAATTCCATAGTGAGTTATACTAAATACAGTGGGGCGTCGTTGTACATTACATTTCGTGAAACTTTTGCAATATTGTAACCGTCTTGTAAACAAATTCTAATCTTTTTCCTACGTGGACTTTCCCCCTTTTTGGTAGAATCATCCGCATAGATTTAGGAGAAAACTACTATGGCAGGAATGGAGCGCTTTACACAAAGAGCGAGACGTGTCCTCAGCCTTGCACATCAAGAGGCTGAACAATCCCGCAACAATAATATCGGTACGGAACACCTTCTCCTTGGATTAATGGATGAAGAAGGCGGGGTGGCAGGGCGAGTCCTGCGTGAACTCGGTATGACGTCTGACCGGGTGCGCGAAGTGATTCGCCGGGTTACCACCAGTTCAAGCAGTTTTGACCCCAATCGTGTTGAATTAGCAGCAGAAACCCAACAAGTCCTCGAACATGCAGTGGATGAAGCGCGCCGGCTCGGTCATCATTATATCGGCACGGAACACATTCTGCTCGGCCTTGTGCGCGTGGATAGCACCGCGATGGAAGTGCTCCGCCGGCTTGGCGTGACCGCGGAGCAGATCCGACGGCAGACTCGCCGCGTGTTGAACGAGTCCGCCTCCTCCCCCACACCGGCAGGCAGCAGTTCCTCGCGCAGCTCTGCATCCAGCGCGAAGACCCCCCTGGTTGATCAACTCGCCACAGACCTAACTACCAAAGCGGAAGAGAAAAAGCTCGATCCCGTGATTGGGCGTCAGATGGAAATCGAGCGCGTCATTCAGATTCTGGCGCGCCGAACGAAGAACAACCCGGCGCTGATCGGCGAACCCGGCGTTGGCAAGACCGCCATCGTCGAAGGGCTTGCCCAGCGCATTATCGAAGGCGATGTGCCCGCCCCCCTGATGAACAAACGGCTGTTACAGCTCGATGTTGGTTCCCTGGTCGCAGGCACAATGTACCGGGGTCAGTTCGAAGAACGATTGAAACGCGTGATTGACGAATTGAAGCAATCAGGCGCTATTTTGTTTATTGATGAAGTCCATATGCTGGTGGGTGCTGGCGCGGCCGGTTCGTCGGTGGATGCCGCCAATATTCTGAAACCAGCGCTTTCGCGCGGCGAATTGCAGGTTATCGGCGCAACCACGATGGACGAGTATCGCAAGCACATCGAGTCGGATGCGGCGCTCGAACGGCGCTTCCAGCCGATTCAGGTAGAGGAACCCTCGGAAGAAGAAACGATTGAGATCCTCAAGGGAATCCGGGCGGCTTACGAAGAACATCACCACCTTGTGATCTCAGACGAGGCGCTCGAAGCTGCCGCTCATTTGTCCTCCCGCTACGTGACGGAGCGCTTTCTCCCCGATAAAGCCATCGACCTAATCGATGAGTCTTCCTCCCGCGTGCGCATGTATAAGAGTGAAGCGGCGAAGGAGTCGAAGGACCTGTTCGGCAAGCTCAGACAGGCTCGCCAGAACCGCTCCCTGGCCCAGGAAGAAGGCAACAGCGAAGACGTGCATGAATGGGAAGAACGCGAGATCGAGTTAAGCGAGCAGATCGAACGCTTGCGCACTGGTTGGGATCGCGCTAACAGCCCCGTCGTTTCGGCGGAGGATATTGCCGAAGTCGTATCCATGTGGACGGGTGTCCCGCTCATGCAACTAGCAGAGGAAGAGTCACAGCGCCTGCTCAAAATGGAAGAAGAATTGCAAAGAAGCATTATTGGGCAGGACGACGCCATCGTGGCGATCTCACGTGCTGTTCGCCGTGTCCGCGCTGGCTTGAAAGACCCACGCCGCCCGATCGGTTCCTTTATGTTCCTCGGACCGACCGGCGTTGGCAAGACCGAGCTAACTAAAACGCTTGCCAAGTTCATGTTTGGCAGTGAAGATGCAGCCGTCCAATTGGATATGTCTGAATTTATGGAACGGCATACGGCTTCCCGCCTGGTCGGTGCCCCTCCGGGTTACATCGGCTATGAAGAGGCAGGTCAGCTCACCGAAGCGTTGCGCCGTCGTCCTTATTCGATTGTTGTGTTTGATGAGGTAGAGAAGGCGCATCCCGAAGTGCATAATATGCTCTTGCAGATCATGGAAGAAGGACATCTTTCCGATGCCAAGGGACGCAAGGTGGACTTCCGCAATGCGATCATCGTTATGACCTCTAACATTGGCGCGGATATGATTAAGCGCCAGTCTGGGCTGGGCTTTGCTCTCAAGCGTGACGAAGTGACCGAAGAGCGGCTTTCCTACGAAGACATGCGCAAGAAGTTGAACGAATCGCTCAAGCGTGCCTTCCGACCGGAATTTATCAATCGCTTGGACGCCGTGGTCATCTTCCGCTCGCTCAACAAGGAAGATATCCAACGGATTGTCTCTCTGGAGCTGGATAAAGTTGCCGAGCGCCTCAAGGAACACAACCTGATCCTGACGGCGACTCCCGCTGCTCTCGCTGCACTCGCAGACCAGGGCTATGACGCCGAGTTTGGTGCCCGCCCGCTGCGCCGTGTCATCCA
>JAICPS010000002.1 GCA_025929715.1 Anaerolineae bacterium
AGCAGTGGAACCAGCACGATAAACGGGTTAGGTTTCAGCGCAAGAAGAGCCAATGCAGCACCGGCCGAGAAGGGGCGGTTTCGATGGAGAAGGTAGAGAAACAGCGATAGAAGCGCCAGCAGCAGATAAGTCATCTGCCCGTTAATCTGCACGAGCACTGTTGAAAGTGAGGTAAAGGCGACCAGGAATAAGATTCCCACTTCGCCTGTACTGAGCCGGCGTCGTCCAAACATCGAGACAAGTAAAACGGCGCTGAAGACAAGCAAAAGTTCTTGGAAAGTAAGCCACACCGCAGCCGCCACCTGTATCGGCAGCAACGAAATGGGGATCATTAGCAGAAACGTCCACAGCGGAAATGGCGCTCGCGGATCGGGCATCCAACTACTGCCATAGGCGGCTCGCAGCGGCTGCCAGACGGCTTCGTCATACGGATTCAACCCATGTAGAACTGCCCTCGCGCCGGTCCACAGGCTCATGAAATCCTTATTGGCGTAATCGAGAGGCGCAACCACGAAGCGATAGTGAAGCCAGGCAAGTAGCACGAATGCCAGGGCGAGGATAAGCCCTATCTGCCAACTGTTGCGGCGAACCGGCGTTAAAATGCTGCTGTCGACCATATCAATAGAAGTAAAAGGGATTAGACGCTTTTCAGGAGTGTATCCGAAAATCGAGACAACTTCATGCACCAAAGGTCATATCGTTAATGAAGCGGGTGGTTGTTATCCTCGTTAGGTCTGACATTAGCTGCCACCCTTGGGCATGGTACAATTGCGTGTTTGCTCCACGAACAGTGTATAACTCAACAGGAGTCTGGGAAGGCATTATCATTTTGAACCGGTGGCAATTCTGGATTGGGCTGGCGATAAGCGCCATATTCTTGTGGCTGGCGCTGCAAGGCCTGGAACTGGGCGACGTTTGGAGCAATATTCGCGGCGCGAATTATTGGTGGCTTATCCCGGGTGTAGGCGCGTACTTTATAGGGGTCTGGGCGCGAACATGGCGCTGGGATTACATGTTACGACCACTAAAACAGATCCCGGTGCGCAGCTTATTCCGGGTAGTGGTTATTGGCTATATGGGAAACAACGTCTACCCTTTTCGCGCCGGCGAATTATTGCGCTCCTATGTGCTGCGGCGTAGAGAAGGTGTGCCCATGAGCGCCAGCCTGGCGACGGTCATCGTGGAACGCGTCTTTGATGGACTGGTCATGCTGGTATTCGTCTTCGTAGCCCTGCCTTTTGCTCCCTTACCAAGTAATAGCTTGCGCACGCTTGTCGCGGTGGCCAGCCTCGCTTTTCTGGGAGCCATGTTGATTTTTTTCGGCCTTGCCGCGGCGCCAGAAAGGGCGTTTACGCTGGCAGAGTGGTTCAGTGGTATTTTCGTTCCGCGTCGCGCACGCCAGCCGGTTCTCGACTTTACCATCCGCTTTTTGCAAGGGCTGGAATCACTACGCAATTTCCGCAACGTGCTGATGATTTTTTTGACGTCGCTGATAATCTGGTTGCTAGAGACCGTGAAGTACTGGTTTGTCATGCAGGCGTTTCCCTTCCAGGTCTCTTTCTTTGCTTTGCTCCTTATGAATGGTGTCGTCAATCTGGCGACAACGCTGCCCTCTGCGCCCGGTTACGTGGGCACGTTCGACACACCGGGGATCGCCATCCTCACGCTTTATAATGTCCCCCCTGATCTGGCCGGCGCATATACACTCGTATTACACGCGGCTCTCTGGCTGCCAATCACCTTACTGGGCGCGTACTATATGCTCCGCGAAGGGCTTGGCTGGTCTGACTTTGGGCGTGCGGCGAAGGTCGCAGAAGGCGAGGCTACCACGTGAGTGGGCGGACACATGAGTTGAGACGCGACACGAGTGACGACGCGAGCGTGCTCGGGCTCAAGATTGGCATCGTCGGAGCGGGCGTAACGGGTCTTTCCGCTGCCTATGACCTGCTAAAGCGTGGCCACGAGGTAACTCTGTTCGAAGCGGCCGACCACACTGGTGGATTGGCCGCCGGCTTCAAAGATGAAACGTGGGAATGGCCCCTGGAGAAGTTCTACCATCACCTTTTCACCTCAGACGACGCGATTATTGGCCTAGTTGGAGAGCTAGGCATAGGCGATAAGCTCTTTTTTCCACGGCCGATCACGTCGGTCGTCTATGAGGGCAACATCGTCCCGTTTGATTCTCCATTGGCCTGGATACGGTTTCCCGGCTTCAACTTATTGGACGTAGCTCGCTTTGGCCTGGTTAGCGCCTATTTGCGTTTTACGAGTCCCTGGCGTTCATTAGAAAAATTCACGGCTGACAATTGGTTGCGGCGTTGGTACGGCGACAAAATTTACGAGCTGACGTGGCGCCCGCTTCTGATAGGTAAATTCGGTCCTTATTTTACAAGGGCCAATATGGCCTGGATGTGGGCGCGGCTGAAGGTACGCAGTCCGCGCCTGGGCTACTTTCGCGGTGGATTTCAGATGTTCGTCGATACGCTTACGGAAAATGTGCGCCAACTTGGCGGGCAAATCTATCTGAATAGCCCAGTCGAGTCGATTGAGCCGGTGGCCGGTGGTGCGATAAGGTTGCGCATTTCGGGCGAGCCTGCCCTGTTCGACAGGGGATTGGTGACCACCTCGCCGGGCTTACTAAGCCGAATGGCGTATACACTACCCCCGCGTTACGTGGGACAGCTCGCCGGGCTAAAGAGCATGGGCGCCGTCGTTTTGACCTTGGCGCTGCGCAGGCAGTTGATGCCCGAAACCTACTGGCTGAATATTCCCGCTAATTCTCCGGAAAAAAGCCAGAGTAAGTTCCCATTCCTTGCCCTTGTGGAGCACACGAATTACATTGACCGCGCGCATTATGGGGACGACCACATTATCTATTGTGGAGATTACGTTTTGCCAGATCATGCCTACTTTACGATGAGTAAGGACGATTTGGAGTCTCTTTTCGTACAAAGTCTGCATCACGTCAACAAGGAATTTCGGCCCGAGTGGGTGCGCAAAAGCTGGCTATTCCGCGCTCGCTATGCCCAGCCGGTTCCAGAAGTGAACCACTCACAAAATATTCCTGACTTGCGCACGCCTATTCCTAATCTATACTTTGCTAGTATGAGCCAGGTATATCCCTGGGATCGGGGAACGAATTTTGCAGTGAAGATAGGACGAGAGGTCGCAACGCTAATACAAAAGGGCTAGGCTGCTTTTCCCGCGTCAGTTGTAGAATGTCGGCAGTTTATAGCGAAACCTAAAAAGAGGTCGTCTTAAGGAGAAATGTAATGAAAATTATCGTTGTCGGTACAGGTTTTGTGGGACTTCCGCATGCAGCCGTGCTCTCTGAATACGGGCATGAAGTTTATGCATACGACATAGATGAGGAACGCATTCGCGCGTATCAGTCGGGTGACCGGGACCAAATTGAACGATACGTCAACGAACCGGGATTAGTAGAGGCCATCGAAGAGACTATCGACCGGTATCTTCATTTCACGACTAGTCTGGACGACGTGATCGAAAGCACCGACATCATTTTCATGTGCCTACCGACGCCACCAAAGCGAGACGGCTCTACTGACCTACGTTTTTACATGAACGCTGCCCACTACCTGGGCGGACTCCTGGCGCAGCGTTCAGACAAGAAGCGCGTTGTTCTGGTAAATAAGAGTACGGTGCCTGTGAGTACAGCGCGCCAGTTGCAAAAGGTGATGGAGGAGCACGGTGTTGAGAATTATGGCGTCGCCTCAAATCCGGAGTTTCTGGCCCAGGGCAGCGCTGTGGAAGGATCGCGCCGTCCCGATCGTGTCGTCGTCGGAGCCGATACTGAAGAGGATTTCGTCCTATTACGCCAGGTTTATTCTCAATTTGTGAATCACGTGCGCATTCGCTACCTGGAGACGACCCCCGAAACCGCAGAATCAATCAAATACGTGGCCAACACGCTGCTTCTCACCTATATCTCCTTCTGGAACGGCGTCGGCGCCAGACTCGGCGAATCATACGCCAACATTCACATGGAAGATCTGAAGATCGGCGTAACTGCCGACGAGCGCATCAGCACGTGGGGTTCTTATGTCAGCAATGGGGCAGGTGGAAGCTGCTTTGGTAAAGATATTCAATCGCTCATTTACCAGCTTAACCGCTCGGGCCGTTCTACGGATCTGCTGCAGGCAGTCTACAATATCAACGAGTACCAGAAGACTTATATGATCGATCGCGCGGTATATGAGGCCAATTTTAATTTCAATAACAAACGTGTGGCGTTATTAGGGCTCGCGTTCAAGAAAAGAACCAACGATATGCGCGACTCTTCTGCGCTGAAGGCAGTGGAATCGCTCCTAGCCAAGGGCGTCGCCGAAATCCGGGCTTACGATCCATTGGCAATGGACGATGCGCAGCGAAGTTGGTTCAGCCCCGATAATAACCATCTCTTTGAACGCATCACCTACCACGGGACGGCAAAGAAGGCCATCGAGGGGAGCGATGCCCTCTACATTTCTACGGATTGGGAAGAATTTCGTGGGCTGGCCTCAACCATCGAGCAGGCCGTGGAGCCGCCGTACCTTGTCATCGATGGGCGTCGCATGATTCCCGATTACGATCGACTTATCGCCAAAGGGTACGATTATCTTTCTGTGGGTAGCGTGCTGCGCAGGCCGCAGCCTGAAGAAATGGACGAGGATCATAGCAACGGGCAGCTGAATGCAGGCGTAGGTCAGAAGATGAAAACTGCCTGATTTTTCATTTCGCCAAGTGACCGGCGTTTCGCGAGTGCCGGTCACATCTGAAAGATCTAATAGTGCGCCAGGCTGCCCTCTTTCCGGGCGCGCTCTACTGCGAAGCTGAAAATTAGCAGGGAAGCGGTAGGAGGACAATCGCAAAGGCCGCAAGAATAATCAAGTCTGGCGCCAGAGTCGCCCACGAAGCGCCTTGCAGCAATGCCAGACGCATGGCGCGCAAAGCATAGGTGATAGGCAGCAGGTTGGCAACAGCCTGTAGCCAGCCAGGCATGATTTCCACTGGGTAGAAGACGCCGCCTACAAGCGTAGCGAACCCACCAAAGAGGCCGGTTACTGGATCGCCTCGCTTAATAACCATGATTACGCTCGCCGCAATGATCCCCAAAGCGGCAAAGGCCGACACGGCGATAAGCAGCGTAACGACAGCGCCCCAGTAGTTCGCGTTCGCCAGTTCCATCCCCAGCGCGATGCCGAGGAGCAGGTAGACGACGACGCGAAAGGTTGTGAAGGCGTAGCTCCACGCCGCCGAACCAATTATCACGAATGAAACCGGTGCGGGCGTCATGAGCATGGCTTCCAACGTTCCGGTAGTCTGCGCCTGGCGCAGGGCGCGAGCAAAACCGCTGAGACCTAGCGTAAAATAACTGGCAAAAGCCACGCCAATGAGCGCGAATGCAAAATAGTCACCACCATAAGGCGCCAGCAGCGGCCGCACGCTGTCACCGAGCAAACGGGATACGAAGTAGTAGGTGACCGCCGTAAAAATAATGCCAATGATGCCAAGCAGAAATGAAAAGCGGTAGCTGATTTCGGTACGTAAATCTCGGATCAGGAAGGCGCGGATCAGTCGCAGACGATCCAGCATTCGTTACTCATCCTCCTCGCTCGTGAACTGCGCGAAAACTTCGTCCAAGCTGGATTGCTTCCTCATCTCCGCCGGTTCGCCAACCATCCGAATTCGCCCGTTGCTCATCACCGCAACCCGATTGCAGAGCTTTTCGGCTTCCGACAGATCATGCGTGATGAGAAATACGGTCATAGTATGTTCTGCTATCAAGCGGCGCAAAAGATCGTGAAGCCGTTGGGTGGCAGACGGATCCAGACTTCTGCTGGGCTCGTCAAGGAAAAGAATACGCGGACGGTGTAGGAGGCATCGCGCCAGAGCGATTCGTTGCTTCATTCCAGTCGAGTAATCGGAGAAGCGACGGTTGGCATGGGCTGACATGTCAACTTGCTCCAACACTTCGTCTACCCTCCTGTGCGCCGTTGTGCCATGTAATCGATACAGAGCCGCAAAAAATTGCAGGTTTTCCCGCCCGCTCAGTCGCCAGTAAAAACTGCGGTCATCGCTTACCATCATACCGACCGCGGCCCGAATTTCTGACGCGCGCCGCAACGAAAAGCCGGCAACCGTCGCGGATCCATGGGTAGGCAGGATTAAGGTACAGAGCATCTTTACCAACGTGGTCTTGCCCGCGCCGTTCGGTCCTAGCAGGCCAAATAGCTCGCCAGAATCTATGCGCAAGTTGACGTCCTGCACGGCCCTTGCGGGTCGCGCGCGACTTAGGCGTCGCCAACCGCGAGAAAGGGCGTAGTGCTTGGTTAGATTTTGGGTCTCAATGGCCGCATCCATCGGCTTGAAATGCTGACCAGGCTAGCACTCACTATAGCCGCAAGCGTGGCACTTACGGCAGCCTTCTTCATTAACCAGGGCTGCCTCGCCACAGTCCGGGCAAAGATCGCCGATCAACAGCCGTGCGCCTTGCTGTGTGGGGCGTCCGTTATTTCTCGCTTCGAGCATGGATTCACTTTCATCCATAAACTCCCTCAAGATCTGGGCAACGCCATCCGGCAGTGAAAGGACACGATGTGCGCCGAATCCCAGCGGTCGGCCACCACCGATTCCCTCGAGCTGGCGGATGACCTCATTCATGCGATCGCGCGGTTCTACCGGGGATGAAAGACGTAATACGTAACTTATCAGCCGGCCTATCGCCTCTGAAACTGCCAGGGTATCCGTTCCGGCCTTCGAAGTGTGAATGAAGACCTCGAATGGCTGATCCTGACCATTCAGGTTAATTGTTACGTATGTCGTACCTAACGGCGTCGTGATGCGGTGGGTCTGTCCTTTCAACAAAGCCGCGCGCGGCTTTTTCGATTCGTGCCACAACATGGGCTGCTCTGCCTTCTGTTCCTTGGCTTCCTTGGTAGCCTTCGTTTCCAGGACGACCTTTTCGCGCGAGCCCGTAACATAGACTGTAAGTCCCTTGCAGCCTAATTTCCAGGCCAGCTTATAGGCCTTGGCCACGTCTTCCTGTGTGGCGGATTCGGGAAAGTTGCAAGTTTTGGAGATGCTGTTGTCGACGAAGGCCTGGATCGCCGCCTGCATACGAATATGCTCTTCGGGGCTAATGTCGGCAGCGACCACGAACGTATTGCGCACCGCCTTGGGAACGGCCACCACATGCTGGCAACTTCCGACACGCACGACTTCCTCGACAATCTCTCGTCGCGTTTTCTCGTCGATGCCGGACTGGGTCAAGGCCCTTTCAAACAACGGGCTGGTGTAATAGAGCTCCAGATCGCTGCCCTTGTCGTCCATATGGCGAACATAAGCCAGAGCGAAGACCGGCTCGCAGCCATACCCTTCGCAACCAGAGACCGTAGCGATGGTCCCGGTGGGCGCAACGGTCGTTTGCGCCGCATTCCGAATCCCATGCGCCTTGAGATCTTCGACCAGAGCGTCCCAATCCAACGTTGGGCGGCCATAGCTATTCCGGCTGCTTACCAGTGGTCTGGGAGGCTGCCACTTTAGATTTTCGGGATCATAAATACTCCCGGAGATTGCGGGGAATGGGCCGCGTTCTTTAGCCAGGGCAATGCTGGTGCGCATGCAATGGAAGCGCACAAATTCCATCACAGCACCGGCCAGCGCCTGACCTTCCTTGCTGCCATAACGCACTCCAAGGCTATACATCAAGTCGCCAAGACCCATGATGCCCAGACCGATGCGTCGCGCGCGATGCGCCGCCTCCACCAGCTGTGGTACGGCGGGCACGTAGGCATTCGCCGAAACTACATTGTCGAGGAAGTGAGTCGCTTCTTCAATTGAGCCTTGTAGCGCATCCCAATCGATCTTACCGTCTGCGTCCAGGTGCCGGGCAAGGTTTATCGAGCCCAGGCAGCAGTTTTCATAGGGACCGAGCCATTGTTCGCCACAGGGATTGGTGGCTTCCAGCTCATAAAGATGAGGAACGGGGTTGCCACGATTTGCCTCATCCAGGAACAGCATGCCGGGCTCGCCGTTGTTATAAGCATAGCGCACAATTTCTTCGAAGAGGTCGCGAGCGCGGATCGTACGCCAGACTTCGCCGTCGTGTGGATTCACCAGATCAAAGTCTGTGTCGTCTTCCACCGCCTTCATGAACGCATCGGTGATACCTACCGAAATGTTAAAGTTTGTAATGGCATCTTCTTGCGCCTTGCAGGATACAAATTCGAAGATGTCTGGATGGTCGACCCGCAGCACTGCCATATTTGCCCCACGGCGCGTGCCGCCCTGTGCGATTTCGCCAAATGCCTGGTCATAGACGCGTAGAAATCCAACCGGACCGGTGGCCTGTCCGGCTGAACTTTGCACAAGTGCGCCTTTCGGCCGCAGGCGCGAAAAGGCAAAGCCATTACCGCCTCCTGTCTGCTGAATGAGGGCAGCGTCACGCAGCGTCTGGAATATTCCTGCGCTATCGCGTCCCATATCGTCCTCTATGGGTAGCACAAAGCATGCCGCCAACTGTCCAAGAGGCGTACCTGCGCCTGTGAACGTTGGACTATTGGGCATAAAGCGAAGCTCGGTTAGCAGGTTATAGAATTTCTGCTCCGTGGCCTCAGGGTCGTCGCTGAACTCGCTATCCGGCGCTGCAATATGGTGCGCAACGCGCTTAAACATCTCTTCCACCGTTTCCACCGGCTTGCCATCCTCTCCTCGACGAAGATAACGGCGCTCTAGCACCGCCCTGCCATTTTCACTTAATGGAATTCTAGTCGTGGTTTCGTCGGATTCGATCCGTCGCAGGTTTTCCAGCATATCAACCTCCAAATAGAATGTGATTTTGCTCGGGCCCCCAAAACGGCTGCAGGATTGGGCGCCAGAGGCGCTTACTCCTCTAAAAGACGATCTATTTCGTCCTGGATCGACTCCAGGTCGTCCAGTCGCAAGTAGACGATCGCATAACGAACATATGCGACTTCGTCAATCTCTTTTAGTTTGCGGATGACCTTATCCCCCACCAGGCGGCTGGGCACTTCTGCCTTGCCGATCTGCTGCAGCTCCGCCTCAATTTCACCAACCATACGCTCAATTGCGGCTGCCGCCACAGGACGTTTAGCACAGGCGACGCGAATTCCGCCCATTAACTTGTCGCGAGAGAACTCCTCGCGGGTTCCATCTCGCTTAATAAGCAACGGCGTCGCCAGAATTGGCCGTTCGTAAGTGCTGAAGCGCTCGTCACAGTTGCCGCACACTCTCCGTCGACGTATGCCGCCTCGCGAGTCGTGACTGGTGTCAATTACTCGCGTTTTTTCGTGGCCGCAGTATGGACATCTCACCTTTTACACTCCCTGCCGAGCCCGGACTCCAACATATGAACAAACTCGGCAGCACCGACGGAAACCACCAGATATAAGGGCACGATAGTAACGCTCCCCCATATTTAGCCCTTCAGGTGTGTGGCATTATAACATGCGGCATGGGCAATGACAAGAGAAATTCGAGTTAATAACCTTAAAAGATATATCTGTTATGGGCGAGTCATCATTTGGAGAAAGTAGCAGCGAAAACAGGTATCGACTGCCGGCGACCTTAGTGGTCGCCGGCAATCTACCAGAGGGGGTAAACTGTGGTTAGTGGCGACTCAGCCAATAGGACGAGCGCTGACGTCGCCGCCGGTATCGATCAACGCTTTTTCCGCAGGAACGCCGGAATCTCCAGATCATCCAGACGGAACGAAGACGTCTGGCGCGAAGCGTCGCCTGCAGCAGCGTCAGCAGCGGGATTTGGCGCCGAGCTGGTCACCGGTGCTGATTCACGTACCGGCGGACGGGTAGGGCGGCGGTCGGTCGTCCGTGGCGCTGAGGTCATACGGTGAATCGAGGGTAATGTGCGCTCAAAACCTGTAGCGATCACCGTAATGTGAACCTCGTCGCCCATTTCCTCGTCGACCACCGCGCCAAAGATAAGATTAACGTCTGGATGCGCCGTTTCACGGATAACGGACGCCGCCTGATTAATCTCGAAAAGGCTAAGATTAGGCCCACCGGTGACGTTGAAGAGAATACCCCTCGCGCCGTCGATAGTTACATCCAGAAGCCGGTTAGATAATGCCTGCTCCGCAGCAATTTGTGCGCGGTCATCGCCATTACCATAGCCGATCGCCATGAGCGCCGCCCCCCCCATCGACATGATGGTACGGACGTCGGCGAAGTCCAGGTTAATAAGACCGGGAACTGTGATCAATTCACTGATACCCTGGATGCCCTGGCGCAATACGTCGTCCGCCAGACGGAATGAATCCATCAGCGAAACGCGGCGATCCGCAGTTTCCAGCAGACGGTCGTTCGGGATGACGATTAGTGTATCCACGTGCTCCTTCAGCTGGTCGATACCTTCTTCAGCAGCCTTGGCGCGCTTCGAACCTTCAAACGTGAAAGGACGAGTGACAACACCTATGGTCAGCGCCCCCTCATCACGAGCCACCTTGGCAACCGTTGGCGTCGCTCCTGTGCCGGTGCCGCCGCCCATGCCCGCGGTGACGAACACCATATCAGAGCCGCGCAGAACGGACCGCAGCTCGTCCATTGACTCTTCTGCAGCGCGCGAGCCAACCTCAGGATCCCCGCCTGCGCCGAGACCACGCGTGGCGCGCTCACCGATATGGAGCCGTTGCCGGGCGCGGCTCGACATGAGGGCTTGGCTGTCGGTATTCACGGCGATGAAGTCGACGCCGGCTATTCCGGCTTCGATCATGCGGTTCACCGCATTACTGCCGCCGCCGCCAACCCCAACGACGCGGATCAAAGCCGCACCCTCCACATCGGGCATTCTTTGAACTTCACGTTGTCTTCTCTCTGTACCCATGTTTACCCCTCTTGAACTATATTTTGAACAATTTCCAGTTGATACTTCCGATTAGCTTTCTCCGTCTTCAGGCCGGCATAAACATTTGCTCCCCCCTATTCGGGCAACAACGCCCGGAAAAAGCCGCCCAGACGCCGCCCCCATTCGCCCTGTCGGGCGCGGGGACGGTAGGCGTTGCTGCCACTAATTGCCCATCGCAACAGACCCACGCTGGTAGCGTATGCCGGGCTGCGCAAAGCATCGACAAGTCCCACCAGGCTGCGAGGGGCGCCAACTCGCGCCGGTACATTGAGTACGCGTTGCGCGACGCTGCCTATGCCCCGCAACTGCGAGCCGCCACCGGTAAGAACGATTCCGGCAGGGAGCAGGCCGTCATAGCCAGACAATTCCACTTCCTGCAGGATTAGTTGGAAAATTTCTTCGACACGCGCTTCGATAACGGTCGCCAGGTCTTGCCGGCCTACCAGAATGCGCTCCCCGCTGAAAGGAGACACCGTGAAGTCGGATTCCGGATCAATCTCCTTGGGACGGCAATCACCGTACTGTAGTTTCACGCGCTCTGCGACCTCAAAAGGGACGCGCAATCCAATGGCGATGTCGTTCGTAACATGATAACCGCCAACCGGTAGGACCCGCGTGTGAAATACACTACCGCGCCTGTACAGGGCCAGATCTGTGGTGCCACCACCAATGTCGGCAACTATAACGTCCATATCGCGCTCATTCGGTTCTAGAACAGCTTCGCCGGATGCCAGCGCGTTGAGCACGAATTCCTCAGCTTCAATGCCTACGTTGTCGGCGCATTTCCCCAGGTTCAGTAGCGCCGTGGATGCGCCGGTGACAATATGCGCTTCCACCTCTAGCCGGTAGCCGTGCATTCCTACCGGCTGATGCACGACAGTTTCGTCGACGCGGAAGTGGCGAGGGACCAGATGGACGATTTCGCGATTATGGGCAATCGGAACGGCCTGTGCAGCATCGAGCGCCCGTTCAATATCCTCCGTCGTCACGCCGCTTCCGTTGCGGCTGATGGCCACCGCGCCATTGCTATTGGTCGATCCAATATGCTCGCCGGCCATGCTAACGAGGGCGCGCGAAAGTGCGTAGCCCGACGTCTCCTCCGCTTTCTCTACCGCTCGAGCGATGGCCACAGACGCTTCGCCGACGTCGACAATCATCCCCTTTCGCATTCCACGCGAGGGCTCTACGCCATAGCCAATAATGCGCAGCTGTCCCGTACGCACTTCACCTACGAGTGCGCATACCTTCGTTGTTCCAATGTCCAGACCGAAAAGTATCCCTTCCATCTAATGCCCCTACCATTAATGTGACCGGTGGCGCCGACAAAAAGCGACCAGGAACCACCGACAGTGAGTTATTACCAGGCTATGAATCACTCGCCAGATAGAATGGCTTCTCCTGATTGCTTACGCTGATATAAACCGGTATCTCTTGCTCGGCGAGAAGATGTTCTACCAGCGTCTCGTAGACAGCCAGCTTCTGGGCCATCTCAGTGCCGGTACCAAAATACACGCGCCAGCCTCGACCATCCTGATAACTTAATCCACCCGAGATGTCATAATGGAGGACGGCGATATTTGGCCGCAGCTCGCGGAGCTGCAATGCTCCAGCCAAAACTTCGTCAGGAACAAAGGGCATTGACGGTTCTTCCGATTCTGCCGCTTCATCAGGATTCGCGTCTTCTGGCTCGTCTCTTGCCTCCAGAGCTTCGCCTGGCCCCGTCGCCGCCGGGGCCGGTTCCTCAGCCAATATGTGCAACAGACCGGGAATATCAACGCGCGCCGGCGCCAACTGCCCGTTCCTGTTTACCCAATACACCTCTCCGCCTTGTTCCCACACGGCGATGGGCGAATCTTCGGCGATGCGGATATAGGCCGAGTTCGGCCACTGTAGCGACACTGTGGCGGAGATGACACCCGAAATCTGGGCGATCTGCTCTGCAGCCTCAACCGGGTTTGCCGAAAAGATATGTGCTCCGGCAAGGCCGCTTGCATCTACAATTTCCGCGGGTGGAATTGAAGCCGCTCCCTCCACGGGAATTATGGTCAGATAGAACCTTTCATCCATGCCTACAAGCACAAGCGATAACACACATATCACCAGCAGAAATAGACTGACCCATCGCGAAGAGAGAAGGACCTGCTTGATCGCGGCGGTTGGCAGGCGCAGGGGGCCGCGGTTGCGGCGACGCCGTTTGCGCGCCGTCCGCGGTATTTCCAGGCGCGGAATCTGAAAACCTGCCCCAGCATCCACGCGACGCATCTTCGGTTGCCTGCGCAATTTCCGTTGGCGCTCCGAGCGCCGTTCTCTAAGCATCTCCCTAAGTCTCTCTTTCATTCGTCCCCTTCCGGGCGAAAGTTGATCTTCAGGTTCTTTTTTTCATGATGGCGGTCCAGCGCGAGTTCAATAAGCCGGTCGAGGAGTTCGGGATAAGGAATCCCGCTGGCCTCCCATAACTTTGGATACATTGAGATACGAGTGAACCCAGGAATCGTGTTGATCTCGTTCATGTAGAGCGAACCATTCTCGCGGTCCATAAGCAGATCAACGCGACCCATGCCGGCACAATCGATGGCCTTGTAAGCTTTAAGGGCAAGATTACGAACCTCGTCGGCGACCGCTGCATCAAGGGACGCTGGAATAAGCAGTTCGGAATCGTCGCTGACATACTTGGCCACGTAATCATAAAATGCCCGCCGTGGCCGGACTTCGCCCACAATGCTGGCTATGGGCGTATCGTTGCCCAAGACAGCCACTTCCAGCTCACGGGCGTCCGCGCCCTGCTCCACGACGATGCGCCGGTCATACTGCGCCGCGGTGTCCAGGCCGGTCTCTAGCTCGGCCCGGTCTGCGCAGCGGCATATGCCTACGGACGACCCCAGATTGGCCGGTTTCGTAAACACCGGATAGCAAAACATAGACTCCAGTTGTTCAAGTACCGCGCTGCGCCGCGAGCGCCAGTCGCCTACTAACACCAGGCGCCAGGGTAGTATTGGGATCCCGTTCGCCGCCATGACGTTCTTAAAAATGGCCTTATCCATACCTACTGCTGAACCGACGACACCCGCCCCCACGTATGGCAAGTCGGCGAGCTCGAGAAGACCTTGTACGGTGCCATCCTCTCCATATGGTCCATGTAAAATTGGCATGATAACGTCGAGCTCTGCTACCTCGGAAAATGAAGATAATTCCATCGAAGCGCGCTCAACAGGCGTCAATGCTGGCGACTGCGATTCGGGAAGATGCGTTACCGGACGCGTCGCGCTCGATGTGCCGACGTTCAGCGCCGCCAGAGCATCGCCGGCAAGCCACTGGCCGGCCCTTGTAATGCCCACAGGCACAACCTCATACTTCTCAGGGTCCAGCGCATCCATAACGGACCGCGCCGACATAAGCGAAACCTCATGCTCGCCAGAGCGACCGCCAAAGATCAACCCAACACGAATCCGACGCTTAATCTTCATCCTCCTCAAACTGCCAATCACCCACAAGCTCAACTTCCAATTCCAACTCGACTCCAAACTGTTCGCGGACTGCGTGCCAAGCTTCGGCGATCAACGCACGTACATCTTCGGCCGTCGCCTCGCCCTCATTGATAAAGAAGTTGGCGTGTTTCTCCGAGATGGCGGCGTCGCCGATGCGGAAGCCTTTCATGCCTGCCGCGTCTATGAGGTAACCGGCATAATAATGCTCAGGATTCTTGAACATCGAGCCGGTACTCGCGCCGCCTGGTTGCGTTTGCTTGCGATGGGCTGTGAACCCATCAGCGCGCGCCATCAGTACGTCTACAGCCTCCGGTTTCAACTCTAGCTCGGCGATTAGTACCACGCGACGTTGTACATCCTCGCCTTGTTCGCGCTTTAGGATGCTTTCACGATAGCCATAGGCTAACTCTTCATTACTGTATATACGCGCACCCTCCCCTGGTTCCCAGATTGTGGTCGCAACCAGCGTCCCGTTCATGTCTCCACCGTGTGCCCCGGCGTTGCCGACGACTGCACCACCTACCGTTCCGGGCACGCTGACGGCCCACTCAAGGCCGCCGAGTCCCTTGGCGATACATTGGCGGGCGAGCGATGATAGATTCCGGCCACTCTCTACAGTGCAGATGACGCTAAAACCTGTATTGCGAAACTTCACTTCGCGGGCCCGGTTCATGATTACCAGGCCACGAATGCCGCTATCTGCGACAAGTATGTTTGAACCTCCACCAAGAACGAAAAAGGGAATGTTCTGGGCATAGGCCATTTCCACCGCCATCTGCAAGTCGCTGACGTTGTGTACTGAGAGGAACATATCGGCGGCGCCTCCAACGCGAGCCGAGGTATAGCGCGAGAGTGAAACGTCTAGTTGGAACGCCTCGCCAAATACCTCGCTGAAGCGTGGGATTACCGCTTGCCACACTGTCGTCTGCACGTCCATCACTTCTTTGCGTCCTCTCCTTTAAGTTTCGCCACAAGGCGACGAATATCCTCAGCGGAGACCTCCGCCGTGGATCGGTTCGCATTCGTTTCTCGTGGTTCTCTTGAACCGTTCTCCGCCGCCGATCTCTTTGACTTCTCCTCGCGTGCCATGAAATCCCTCCTATGGATTAGCCTGGACTCTTCGTCGCAAACCATCTAGTATCCACTTTCCAACCTCATCGCCGTCACCGGCGCCAAGCGTTAGGACCAGGTCGCCTGGCAACACACGGTCCAGGATAAATTTTGCAGCCTCTTCCTTTAACCCAATGTGTCGCGCGTAAGGATGATCCATCTCGGCCACGATTTGCGCTGCGTTTACACCCAGCGTATCCTTTTCGCGGCTGCGGTAGATGTCCAGCACGATGACCCGGTCGGCATCGCCGAAGGAGCGGGCGAATTCACGTCCCAGCAGGCGTGTGCGACTGTAAGTATGAGGCTGCCACACGGCCCACAGGCGGCGCCCGCGAAAGCGTTGACGCGCCGCTGCCAGCGTTGCCCTTATTTCAGTAGGGTGATGGGCATAATCGTCGATCACCGTCACATCCCTGATTTCGCCGACGAGCTGAAAACGACGTTCGACTCCACCAAATGAAATGAGCGCCTGTACGATTTCAGTAAAGGCAACGCCCAGCGCATTGCACGCGGCAATAGCCGCCAGGGCGTTACGAACATTGTGCTCGCCTGGCAGCCTTAACCGCGCCAGCCCCAACGTATCGCCATTGTATAGTACGACGAAGTCCGTCCCACCAAGCTGGTTGGGCTGCAAATCGACAGCTCTAAAGTGGAAGCCGTCCGGCGCTTCTCCCGTACCATAAGTCATGACCTGAATGTCGCTGCGTTGATTCTCTGCAAGCAGCTGGCGCGCCCCTTCATCATCATGGCAACAAATCAACGTGCCGTCAGGTGGCAGGCGGTCGACGAACTTCATGAAGGCGCTGAGGTACGCGGCGGGCGTGTCAAATAGATCGGGATGATCATATTCCAGATTCGTGACTAGTTCGATCTGCGGACGAAGTCCAAGGAACATGTAATCGTACTCGTCGGCCTCGACGACAAAGAGATCGCTTTCTCCGGCGCGCCCGTTACGGCCCAATCCGGGCAGGATGCCGCCGGCGACCAACGATGGATCGCGCCCCGCTTCTAGCAAGATGTGCGCGATCATGCTGGTTGTCGTCGTTTTGCCATGAGTGCCCGCTACCGCAATTCCCACGGCGCCGGTCATGAGATAGCCGAGAAGATCAGCGCGCTTCAACACAGGGATGCCGGCCTCTAGGGCAGCGACGACTTCGACGTTCTGGGGCGGCACTGCAGATGAAATCACGACCAGTTCAGCGTCTGAAACGTTTTTCGCATGGTGCTCCACGTGCACAACTGCGCCCGCCTCCCGCAAAGCGGTTACCAGATCATTCTGGTGTAGGTCGGAACCGGAAACGGCAAAACCGCGTCCTAACAGTAGCCAGGCAATCGCCGACATGCCACTGCCAGCGATGCCCACAAGATGTATGCGCATTCCCGGCTGCAAATTCAGCTGCTGAGCTTCGTCGATATTCTGCTGGTCCTGCGTGTGAGTTGCACTCATTAACATTTACAATATCCGGTCGTTGGCCGCCTATATCACGGCAATGAGGACCACAAAAAACGAAACAAACAACAGGATGAGCCAGACATTGGGACTGAACAGCCCCATCGGCAGCATGCTAGCCAGCGCCGAGGCGGCAGAAGTAGCCACCGGGCGAACAATGACGCTGGGATCGAATGGATAGGATTGGCCAGGCTGCAACTGAACGTATCCTAAGTTCGTAATCTGATATTCCAAAAACCCCCAAATAGAGCCAATCGTCAGGTACCCATTAACCGCTCCAATCATCGCGCCCACAATGCGCCTTTCCAAACCGCCGCGCAATCGTTCGGCCAGACCTCCGCCGGCCCTCTGTTCTGCCAGGCGCGCCACCACCTGATAACTGAAAAAAGCAATCGTGGCGTGAAAAATCGTTTGAATCCAGAACTGCTGGCGTTGAAAAGCCAGTGGATCGGCCGGGTTGATCTGAACCGTTCCCGTCAAGCCTCCGATAAGCCGTGTAATGGTGTCGCCGAACTGTACGAGCGCCGCCAGGGAGGCGACGAGCCCACTGAGGGCAATCACTTCGCGTTGCCAGCCCCGCATATACCCAATTAATGCAAAGAAAATGACCATGAACCAGAACACGAAATGCAAGGATACCATGCGTCTGTAACCTATCGTCTTTCTGCCAGCTCGCGCAGCAGTTGAGCCAGGTGGTAGGCGGCTTGCGGCCGGTCCAATGCCCTGGCGGCTACTCTCATCGCCGAGAGTCGCGCCTCGTCGTTCATCAACTCGGTGATGGTGGATATTAGCCTCTCCGGTAATGACTCGTCGTCCAGGCGCACCGCAGCGCCACGTTCTACGAGGTAATCCGCATTGACTTTCTGATAACGCCAGGCGTGTGGATAAGGTACCAATACTGAGGGCAGGCTAAAGGCGGGCGATTCACCCAGCATGCTGGCGCCCGCCCGAGCAACGACGAGGTCAGCAGAACGGAACGCAAAGCCCATCTTTTCATGGAGAAAGGGAAACGGCCGGTAGTAACGGCGCTGATGCGCTGACAACCGCTCCGCTCCCTGATGCACCTCATGCCAGTCCAATGCGCCACTCACATGGATTACCTGAAAGGTCTGCAATAGAGTTTCCAGGTTACCCATAAGGGCGCGATTGATGCTGCGCGCTCCTCGACTGCCGCCGAAAACGAAAACCGTCCTGCGATCGGGCATTAAATCGAATTTAGCAAGAGCCGCCTCGCGGCTCAGGGCCAGCGCGTCGCGCAGTTCCGGTCGGACCGGATAGCCGGTCGCCACTACTTTGTGGTGAGGAAAATAGTCTCTGGACGCTGCCGCGGTACATGCTACCCGTTGGGCAAAACGACTCAACATGCGAATTGCCGTCCCGGGTTCAATATCGGGCAGAAATATAGCAGCCGGAACGCGCAACAATCGGGCTGTTGGCGCCACAGACACGTTGACGTAACCTCCGGTCATAAACAAGACGTCAGGACGGAAGCTGCGCAGCAGTCGCGTCACCTTGCCCAGGCTCAAGATTAGTTGGGCGCCGTTCGCCAGACGCGCATTTGGCGCCACGCCGACGATTGGTCCTCCCTTAATCGTTGCTAAGCTAATTCCTGCGCGCGGTACCAACTCTTCCTCCATTTGTCCGCTTGTACCAATCCAAAGAAATTCCGCCTGAGATATTCGCTGCCGGCGTAGTTCAGCGACGACCGCCAAAGCGGGATAAATATGACCGCCTGTCCCCCCGCCGCAAACTAAGACTCGCACGTAAAGACTCCGTAACTGATTTGTTTGGCTGACTTCGCGTCGCCAGGTGAGCGTCTCGTGAAACGTTTAACAGGATACCGACCCCAATAAGGGACATAAGCATCGAACTTCCGCCATAGCTCAGGAAAGGCAGCGCGATTCCTGTAAAGGGAATAACTGCCGTAATTACCGCAATATTGATCAGCGCCTGATAACCCAGCCAGCAGGTAATGCCCAAGGCTAACAATCCGCCATAACTGTCACGAGCAGTTTGCGAGGCGCGAATGCCGCGCCATACCAGCATTCCCAACAGCAAGATGACGACCAGCGAACCTGCTAAACCCAATTCTTCACCGACGATGGCAAAAACGCCGTCGGTGTGCGCGGCCGGGAGTGGTCCAAACTTCTGTGTGCTGTTTCCCAACCCCACGCCCAGTAGACCTCCAGAACCAAGGGCTATCAGCGCCTGTTTCACCTGCCAGATGGCCTGGTTGGGGTCACGCAGCACTTCCTGCCAGGCGGCAACGCGCGCGGCGGCATGTGGAACGGTCAACGCCAGGAAAACAAAAATGCCGCCGCCAATCGCGCCCGCGATTAACATCTGTCGCAGCTCTGCGCCGGCAACAAAAAAGATAGTGAGACCGATGATGGCGACAAGGCCGGCGGAGCTAAGATCAGGCTGTACCACGATTAAGAAGCAGACCACGCCGGTAATCACAGAAAACGGCAGTAGACCGTAGGTAATGTCCTTGATGCGATCCCCTTTTGAAGATAGCCAATGCGAAATGTAAAGGACGGTAGACAGCTTCGCTAACTCGCTGGGCTGGTAAGAATTGGCATATAGACCGCGCACTGCCCCGAAATTGGATTCGCCGAAAAAGAGCAGAAACACAAGCGAGCCGAGCGTGATGAACATCAAAAGCACCGAAAAACGCCGCAATATGTGGTAGTCGAACTGCATAATGATCAAGCTGACAACTACCCCAATGACCAGAGCCACCAGTTGCCGGCGAAAGTAGTAAGTCGGTTGGTCGTGCACCAACAAGCCAAGGTCGAACGTGGTGCTGTACACCATCAACATGCCCACGACAACAAGGCCTGTCGTAGCCAGGAGGAGCCAGTAATCAAAATACAGCTTGATTCCCGGGCGGACGCGATCACTTTTCTTTCGAACAACTGTTACTGACGCCATACCTTCACCACCTGTTTTGCCTCACGCGCGCTCTCGTTTAAGCCGTTCCACCAGCGAGCGGAACTCCGTCCCTCGCTCTTCGAAGTCCTTGAACGCATCATAGCTGGTCCCGCCGGGCGACAGGAGAACCACGTCGCCCGGCTGCGCCAACCGCGCGGCGCATCCGACGGCTTCCGCCAGCGTCTCGAGCCGTGTGACGGCTACCTGCGCTTTTGCATCCGACTGCCGCTGCTGCCGCAGGCTTCGTTCCAGAATAGGGGCCAACTCGCCGAACAGAACGACGTATCGCGCGCGCCGCGCAACCACGTGTGCCCACCGTTCCCAGGCCATCTGCTTATCGCGCCCACCCGCAAGCAGTATGATTGGTTCGTGGAATGCAGCAATTCCGGCCAGGGCACGTTCCGGGGCAGTGGCAATAGAGTCATTGACGTATGTAACACCGTCAATCACCGCGACTGTTTCCAGGCGGTGTGCAACACCGCGAAAAGCGCGAATCGCATGTCGCATCGACCGCATATCGACGCCAACGGAGTCGGCCAGGGTGACGGCAGCCAGCACGTTGAGCAGATTATGCTCGCCGCGCAGGCTTATTTCCCCGAGCTGGCACAACTCACGTTCGCTTCCGTCACCCCGAATCCAGACCTGTCCCTCGTGGATATAAGCGCCGTCCTCGACTGAACCTTGCGCGCTAAATGTTCGTAACCGGCCGCGAACGTGGGCTGCCAGAGCCATCGAGCCCTCATCATCCATGCTTAAAACGGCGACGCCATCTCCAGGCTGCCGATGCAACAGGTTCGCCTTAGCCGCCGCATACGCTTGCATCGTGCTATGACGATCCAGATGATTTGGCGTCACGTTCAACACCGCCGCGACGGATGGACCTCGAAACTGCCCGTTGCCCCACTCTGACGACCACATCTCGAGTTGGAAACTGGATAATTCCTGCACGACAAGATCGTCTGACGTCATGTGGGACAGATCCGCGATCAGGGGCCGGCCTATATTTCCTCCCACCCATGTCGTGCGACCGCTCTCGCGACCCATCATGCCCGTGAGAGACGTCGTCGTCGTCTTTCCTGCCGAACCCGTAATGCCCACAATAGGAGCCGGCGAACGCATGGTAAACTCCAGGGCATCATTGGAAACGCGGATGCCCCGTTGGCGCGCCGCGGCGACGATGGGCGCGCTGCTAGGCACGCCACCACTCACGGCCAACACGTCCGTTCCCTCCAGGAGTGTCATCGGATGTTCACCAAATACATACGAAATTTCCAGATTTTGTAGATTTGCCACGTTTTCCTGCACCGCTCCGGCCGGTCGCAGGTCAGACACAATAACCTCGGCCCCAACAGATGCCGCAAATCGCGCCAGCGCCTCGCCCTGCCGTGCAAGGCCGAGAATTACGATGCGTTTGCCTGTTAATGGGTCCATAACTCATATCAATGCCAACGCGATACCCACCATCGCCGCCAGAATTCCCATCAGCCACCAGCGCTGGACGATCTGTGTCTCACTCCAGCCGATCAGCACAAAATGGTTATGCAGCGGCGCCATGCGAAATGGGCGGATGTCACGACCTATAAAGCGGCGGCTGAGGATAGCAGACATTACCTGTAGAATGGTCGAAAGTGTGGTCGCCACCGGCACAAAGGCGATGATCGGGAGAATCAACCACTGGTTGGTCATCAGGGCCACGACACCCAGCGCGCCTCCTAGCGCCTGCGAGCCTACGTCACCCATAAACATCTGGGCGGGATGGGCGTTGAACCACAGAAACGCAAAGCAGGCGCCTACTACGACGAAGCTAAAAATCAATAAGAACTGCTGGTCCTGTAAAAAGGCAATAATTCCATAGGCGGCGAATGCCGTAGCGGCGATAATGCCTGCCAAGCCATCCAGACCGTCAGTCAAATTCACGGCATTAGCCGTCGCGGTGATGATAAAGGTGGCAACAGGGATATACCACAACCCAATGTCGAGAAGTATCTGAACCGTGGGCACCGCGATCCAGCCGTGTGCATCGTTCACAACCCCATACAGCAAGATAGCGGCTAGGGCCGCGATGCCTACCTGATACCAGATCTTATATCGAGCAAGCATGCCCACACCCAGTCGCTTGCGGAACCCCTGATAATCGTCAATGCCACCCAGAACCGAGTAAGCAACCATAACGCCCAGAGGAATTATCACACTCTCCGCGATTTCCAGGTTCTGTACGAGCTGGACGGTGTTGACGACAATGCTGATGATGACGGTCCATCCAACGATGAGTATTCCTCCCATGGCAGGTGTACCCATCTTAGCCATGTGCTCCTGTGGGCCTTCGATGCGGATTTGCTTGCCCAGCCTCAAGCGGCGCATGATCTCAACCAGGGGACTGCCCCAGATCACCGCCATCACAAAGGTAAAACCGCCAAGCGTTAATGCAAATGCCATTCTTCACCAATGCCGGGGGCGCTTTTCGCCCTATACCGGACTGTTAACTACATTTCTCGATGTGATGGCTCGCGCCTTGCTAGCGCGGTCACAACCTGATCCAGCGCCACGCCACGCGAGCCCTTCACCAATATAACGTCAAGTGGTTCAATCAAATCTTCTAACAAGGGTATCGCCTCTCCTGCTTCCGCTACAGTAAAGACGCGTTTCGGGGACATCCCGTCCAACAGGGCTTCTTCGGCGATCATACGCCCGCGCGTGCCTACCGCTACCAGGATCTGTGCGACGCCTTTGACGCGGCGTCCAACCAGTCGATGTGATTGTTCTTCGGCCGGACCCAGTTCCAGCATGTCTCCAAGCACCGCTATGCGACGGCCCGGCAAATCTTTAAGCAGGTTCAAGGCAGCAATGACAGATTCAGGACTGGCGTTATACGTATCGTCCAGGATCAGAGATCCTTGTGGCCCGCGCTCGGTGACAAGTCGCAATTGCGATCGTTCGTCCTGCAATCCGTCGATAATCTCGTCCCAGCGCATACCAACGATCAGTCCTACCGCGGTCGCCCGCAGCGCAGTATGAACGCTGTGCCGACCGAGTAATGGAACGTGCACGCGCATCGTATCGCCCCGATAATGAAGTGTGAAGCGTAAGCCGTCCAGACCCATGGAAACGATATCATCGGCCCAGAGGTCGGCTCGTGGATCGAGACCGTACGTGAACACCTGCGCTTCGGTATGCTGCGCCATGGCCATCACCAGGGGTTCGTCGCGATTTAGGATGGCTACGCCGTCAAAGGGTAACGACTCCACCAACTCCTGCTTGGCAGCCGCGATGGCGTCAAGACTCCCCAATCGAGACATGTGCACCGGACCAACGATCGTAACGACGCCGATGCTGGGGCGAGCAATGTCGCAAAGAAGCGCGATTTCGCCGCGGGCATACATACCCATCTCCAACACGGCCTGTTGGTGGTATCGCCTAAGATTGAGCAACGTCAGAGGTAATCCAATCTCATTGTTGTAATTGCCTTCGGATTTTAGCGTGCAAAATCGGCGTGAAAGAACGGCGTACGTGAGTTCCTTAGTGGACGTTTTGCCAACACTGCCCGTGATACCTGTCACTTGCACGCTGAAGCGGGTGCGCCACTCTCGGGCCCACCGCTGCAGAGCTTGCATCGTGTCGTCGACGACGACCTGGATCGGAGGTACAAGCGGTCCATCGGGCACGTCGGCCATTTCCGGACCACTTCGTAAATCGATCGTCCCCACGTCGTCAACGACCGGTCGTTCGGCCAACACAGCGATGGCACCTTTATCGAAAGCATGCTCGACGAAGTCATGGCCATCCCGTTGCTCTCCGCGAAAGGCGACAAAAACATCGCGCTGTCTGACGCCGCGACTGTCGATGACGACCGAGCCTATGTCCGGCTCGTTGCCGGTAGAACGATATTCAGATAACGCTTCCAACAGATGGCCTAACGTTAACATTAATTCTCACATCCGCAGGTGCCGCGCACTTCGTAAGTATTGGCCCCTTAAGTGCCGGTCAACTGGGACAGAACACAGCATAAATACACGACCGGTGAACGATCGACACTCGACACTTAATTGCCTCTTACCTCGATTACGTCGGCTTGTAAACGAACTGAATCAGGCGGTACGTTTAGCATGACGACCAGTTCTTCAGCCAGTTCGGCAAAGGTTGGCGCCGCGGTCATCGAGCCCCACGGCGACGTGGTCATGCGGTCAAGCTTGACGAGTACCACTATTTCCGGAGCATCTGCCGGCAACCAGCCAATGAAGGAGCCTATGGTAGCGTCAGAAAGATAGACGCCATTCTCGGGAATCTCTGCAGTGCCGGTTTTCCCGGCGACCGTGTAATCTGCTACTTGCGCCGAATTGACCTCGCGGCTCACGGCGGTCACTGCCATCGCATTAAGCTGCTGGGCAGTCGTGGCGCTTATCGGCTGATTCCCAACAGTCGGTTCATGTCGGAATATGCGGTCGTTGCTGTGAATTTCCTGCACCACGTGCGGTTGCATCAGCCGCCCACCGTTGGCGATTGCTGAAACCGACGAAATCATCTGCAGCGGCGTGACTGCGATACCCTGACCGTAGGCGTTGGTAGCAATGAAAGATTCGGTCCAGAATTCACTTCCGGGTAGATGCAGAGTTCCAGCTGCCTCCGCCATGAGGTCAATTCCGGTAGGTCGTCCGAATCCAAATCGCTCCAAATATGTGTAGTAGGTTTCTGGGCCCATCCAACTGGCGATGGTCGCCGCGCCAACGTTGAGCGAGCGTGCCAGCAATGTCGTCATATCTGTCACGCCCGGTCCGCTGCGGTCCCAATTGAATGTCCGGTGCCCGCCAATCTCGATTATGCCGGTGTCATTATAGGTCGATTGCGGCGTCACCGTGCCCGAGTCCAGCGCGGCAGCCATCGTCACCAACTTCATTACGGATCCTGGTTCATACTGTTTGCTTACCGCAGGATTGACTAATAGATTTTCGGGAGCCTCATAGAACTCATACGGCGAATAGCAAGGATAATTTGCCATCGCGATGATGGCCCCAGTTCGTGGATCCATGACGATAATGGTGCCACTTTGTGCCCCGTATTCACTTATCGCTCGCTGAAGATGCTGTTCCACTGCATACTGCACAGTGCGGTCGATAGTCAAAACCAGATCGGCGCCCTCGCGGGCGATGACGCTGCGCTGGGGCGTCAGCGGAGAGATGCTTCGGACGTCGCTTGCTGCTTCACCTGCCAATTCAGTCTGGTAATATCCTTCCAGCCCGGCGCCGCCTATGCCACCAAAGTCGACGTAACCCAGCACGTGGCACAGTAGCTCGCCCTGGGGATAGATACGGCGCGGGAGTGGATCGATCTGGATGCCATCGTACGGCAAGGCGCGGATAGCTTCGGCAACTTCTGGTGAAACACGACCGGCAAGCAGGACGTAAGGTGTATCTGCTTGCATTAGGGCCAGCAATTCATAACGCTGCTTTTGCAAGATAGGCGCCAGCGCGGTCGCCATCTCTTCAGCCTGGGTTATCAGAGCCGGAGAAACACCAATTTGATAATCGGCACTGTTACCGGCAAGAACAGCACCATTGCGATCGTAGATAATCCCACGGTCCGGCTTTGCCACCACGTTGATGCGCTGCACTTGCTTGCCTAGCTCCTTCCAGTGGGCGCCTTGTACCACCTGAAATGCGACCAGGCGACCAATGATGATCATTGATGCAAATCCTAGCCCGATAACGACGATCCACATACGCTTCAACTGGCTGCCGGTCACTTAATTACTTCCTTTTCGAGTTTGATAGCTCGAAGCTTGCTCTAATCATTGGCCAGACTGGCCCAACACCATATCGCTGACGCTGCCACGCAGCGCCAGAAGGATTGCATCTCCCATGCTTTGCGCCGGAACGGGCGCCGCCTGAAGTGGTTCAGGCGCAGGCTGTGTAGGCGCCGGCGCGGGATATTGCGGTACCACGAGATATTCCATGTCCTCCGGCGCAGCTCGCACAAAACCCAGGCGCGCCGCTTCCTGCTGCATCCGTTCCAACGATTGCGCTTCGGCAACGGTTCGCTCCAGCGCTGCATTGTCGCGCTTGATAATTTGCAGATCGTTTTGCAAAATCTGTACCCTGCGGCCGGTACTAGCAATATTACTGGCCTGGCTGAGATAGATTGCTCCTACCAACGCCGCTACAGCCAGAACTACGAACCAGCCCATCGCTACCTGAGCGTCGGTGAGAATACCAAGTCGTCTCGCCCGCTGCCGCTTTTGTCTTCCGGAACTTTTTTCTGCTAGGACTGCCATCGCTACTTGTCTCCGGTATTTTTCAGAGGTGACCGGCACTTTGCAAGCGCCGGTCACTTGAGAATTTGAGTTATACGCTAATCGTTGCTCCAAGCTTCTCGGCGACCCGCAATCTTGCGCTGCGGCTGCGAGGATTGATTTCGATTTCCTGCTCACCTGGCTTAACCGCCTTCCGGGTGATAAGCCTCACGACTGCTTCGGCATCACAGGTGCAGATAGGCTGACGCGGGGGACAAACACAGTCTCTAGTGAGATCTCGAAAAAAATTCTTAACGAACCGGTCCTCTAACGAGTGGAAACTGATCACCGCGATGCGGCTACCGGGTTGCAACAGCTCGATGGCTTCCTGCAAGCCCACTTCCAACTCGGCAAGCTCCTGGTTAACAGCGATCCTTAGCGCCTGGAACACCTGCGTGGCGGGGTGAATTCGGCGGCGCCGCGAGTGGCCTGGCGCTTCGTGTTCGATCAGCTTTGCCAATTCAAACGTCGTAGATATCGGACGGGCGCTTACAATTGCCCGCGCATACTTACGGCTCAGACGTTCCTCGCCATAGCGCCAGAAGATATCCGCTAGAGCATTCGCGCTTAGACTGTTAACCAGGTCGGCGGCCGTTTTTCCCGCGCTGGTATCGAAACGCATGTCGAGTGGCCCCTCGCGCTGAAACGAAAAGCCTCGAGCGGGATTTTCTAACTGTCGTGACGATAAACCCAGGTCTAGCAAAATACCGTCCACCTTTGTAAAGCCATGGATTGGAGCCAATTCTCCCATCCGAGAGTAGCTGTCGTGCACAAACGTTACACGGTTGCTATGTTCTGCCAGACGATCTGCGGCGAATGACAAGGCCTCTTCGTCGCGATCGAAGGCCAACAAACGGCCGTCGGGTGCCGAGGCTTCCAGGATACCGGCGCTGTGTCCGCCGGCTCCAACTGTACCGTCGACGTACTGTCCGCCAGGACGTGGCTCGAGTAAGGCCAGAACTTCATCGTACAGAACCGGAACATGCTCTTCCATTTTGGAGAAGGATAGGCTAGAGATCGGAACTTCTTAACGAGAGGATTGAGGGAAGGCCCCAATCTCTAGCCTCCATTAAACTCCCAGATCTTCCCACCGCCGGGCATCATTGTTGTCCTCGATCGATTCCCGTACCGTCTGCCAGGCGTCAGCGCTCCATAGTTCGATGTAATTAAACATGCCCGTGATAATCACTTCCCCATCAATTCCTGCGAATTCACGAAGATATTGGGGTACAATGATACGACCCTGACGATCTGGTTCGAGATCTACGGCGCCCGAAAAAACGCGACGACGAAAAGCGCGTACGCTTTCATCACCCAAGGGGCGCTGGGCAACCTTCGTGGCCAGCGATTCCCATTCTTGAAATGGGAAGACCATAAGATTTTGGTCAAAGCCACGCGTCACGACAAGCCCCGCCGCCAGCTCCCCTCGGAACTTCGCCGGGATCGTAATACGTCCCTTGTCGTCGATGGTGTGAGTATACTCACCAAGAAACATGTCGTCTTAGATTGCCTGACCGAGGAACATCATCTTGAAAACACGGCGTAAGCTGGAAGTTACTTATGTGGGCCACCGGACCTGTTAAGAATTAGAACATCTGTACGGAATGTCCCATTTTTGGAAGCTTATTGGTCCGGATCTGGGCGATGCGATCCACATTCCCCCACTTCGTCCCACATTCTGCAACAGTATACACGATTAAACACGCTGTGTGAAGAAGTCCTGGGTACTAACCGGTATATTTTAAGGTACAGTAGCCGGCACACTTAACGGCTTGGTCTCGTTTTCGTCGCTGGGCCGTTTTAGGTAATACCGAATAAGAAGACCGCGGTGTTAAGGCGGTCTGAGTAAAGCCATGCGCGTTTAAAAATGTTTCATGAAGTCGCAGGCTATAATAGCGGCGCCACTATGCGCTGTTGATGGATTTTCGTATCGAACCGTAAAGACTTTTTAGATACCCCAAGGAAGCGAACAGTCACTTCCACCGGCACAACAGTATTTTAACGCTTTTTTCACGCTTGTCCAGTAATTGCGGCCAAATTTCCCCCAAAATAGCCCATATTGGCTATATGTAACCGTGAATTTACTCCCAATCCTACTATTTCGCGGTTTGCTCCTCGGCCAGAACTGCCAAGAATTTCTTGTCCTCTTCGCTTAACTCTACAGTCAACAGCAACTCTGGTCGCCTTTGCCACGTGCGGCGTAAGGCCTGTTCCCGGCGCCAGCGGGCGATACGCGCCGCATGTCCTGAGCGCAACACATCGGGTACAACCCATTGGCCAAAGGTCGCCGGCCGCGTGTAGTGCGGGCCTTCCAGTAAGCCTGTGGCGAAGCTGTCTTGCTCGGCGGCGTCTTCTGCACCAAGAACGCCGGGAATCAGCCGGGCGACAGCATCCACGACGACCATCGCTGCTAACTCCCCTCCGGTCAGGACGTAATCACCAATGGACAGTTCAGCACTCACAAGGTGCTCGCGCACCCGCTCGTCTATACCTTCATAGCGACCACAGAGCAATATTAGACGTGGAAGTAGCGCCAGTTCGCCTGCCATTTTTTGATTGAATGATTTGCCCTGAGGCGTCAGCAAGATCAGCGGCGGTCGCGAAGGTGGTTGCCACTGCTCACCTCGGTTTTCTTGATCCCCAGGCCAGTTTTCAAGCACACCGTCCGGCGCGATGGCATTAACAGCCCGAAAGATTGGTTCTGGTTTCAATATCATCCCGCTTCCCCCGCCGTAGGGTGGTTCATCAGTCACGTGGTGTTTGTCAGTAGTGTATTCACGGATCTGGTGAGTATAGATTTGTAGAAGATCAGTCTCCTGTGCGCGCTCCAGGATGCTCGCCTGAAAATAGCCTTCAAATACTTCCGGAAAGAGAGTCAGTATGTCGATTCGCATGTTGCCTATTATCAGTACAGGGCGCCCAGGCGACAAGCGATGTGCATTTTGGTGTCAGGCTGACGCCGTCTGCAAGCGGCGCTATAATTCTGCAGTCAACCACCGGACGATGTTGCGGACAGTGTATCCAGGAGCGACACGTGCAGATCTTGCTCACAGGAGTAAAAGGCCAATTGGGAAGGGAGCTGTCGGGCGCTCTGAGCGGGCATAACGTAACTGGCATCGATTTGCCCGAGGTGGACATCACCCAGCGCGAAGCGATTCTCGCTGCCATAGAGGAGTCGACCGCTGACATCGTGATCCACTGTGCGGCCTATACCGATGTCGACGGCTGCGCGCGTGATCCACAACTCGCCTATCGCGTAAATGGACTTGGCACCCAAAACGTAGCGTTGGCCTGCCTTCAAACAGCAACCGAAATGGTACACATCAGCACGAACGAAGTTTTTGACGGATTGAATCCCAATGGGTATGAGGAGTGGATGGCAATCAACCCACAGAATGCGTATGCCCGGTCCAAAGCTGCCGCCGAGCTTCACGTGCGCCAATTATTGAGCCGCGCCTATATTGTTCGCACAGCCTGGGCTTATGCTCCAGGCGGTCGCAACTTTGTTCACGCAATCCTGAAACACGCGCGCGATAAGGGCGCGGTCCGCGTTGTGACCGACGAAATCGGTAATCCAACTTACATGCGCGACGTCGCGGTTGCTATCCGACAGTTGATCGAAACCGGGCAATATGGGACTTACCACTTTGTGAACGAAGGAAGTTGCTCGCGATGGGAGTTTGCCAATGAAATTTTGCGCCTGGCAGGCCTCCAGAACGTTGGCAATACGCCGATCCTGAGCCATGAATTTCGCCGCGCTTCGACGCCGCCCCTCTATGGCGCCCTTCACAACGTCGCCGGGGCTGCGCTGGGCATCAGGTTGCGGCCGTGGGAGGAGGCGTTGACGGAGTTTATGGGACTAGAGATTGGAGATTGGTGATGGGACGAAATGATGGCGTAGAGCCGCCAGATCTAGAGCGTAAGCCGGTTGAATTGACGATGCATGGGCACACGCGAATCGACAACTATTATTGGTTGCGTGAGCGGGACAATCCTGAAGTGATTGCTTATCTGGAGGCAGAAAATCGCTTCACACAAGGCGCCCTCGCCCATACCGAGGGGCTACAAGAGTCGCTATACGAAGAGATGGTTGGGCGTATTCAGGAGACTGATCAGACGGTTCCAGAGGGGATCGATGATTATTTTTACTACTCGCGCACAGAAAAAGATAAGGAATACAGAATTTATTGCCGAAAGCATGGCTCAGCAGACACGGTGCCGGGGTCAAACAAGCAAGAAGAAGTTCTTCTGGATCTGAACGTACTTGCGGAGGGGCAAGAGTATCTAAACATGGGGATCTATAAGGTCAGCCCCAATCATAACGTGCTGGCCTACTCACTCGATACGGATGGCTCGGAAGAATACACCATCTACTTTAAGAACCTGCAAACTGGGGAGAGGTGGACAGACGAAATTCGGCGAACGGACTACTCGGCGGAATGGGCCAACGACAGCCGCACACTTTTTTACACCACTTTTGATGAGGCCAAACGTAGCGATAAGGTGTGGCGCCATAAACTGGGCAGCGATTCCGCGAACGATGAACTTCTTTTCCACGAAAGTGATGAGCTGTTTCGCGTCTTCTTATATAAGACCAAGGACCAACGCTACATTGTTCAACTTGTTCGCAGCTTAGAAACTTCTGAAGCACATACGCTTAACGCCGATCGTCCTGATGGAGAGTTTGCGCTGATCCAAGAGCGCAGTGCCGGCGTTCGCTATCACGCCGAACACCATGATGGGCGTTTCTTCATCGTCACCAACCTTGAGGCGACAAATTTCAAGCTGGTAACTGCGCCAGTGGATGCACCCGGCCAGGAAAACTGGCGCGAGTTCCTCGCACACCGCGATTCGGTTAAGATCGATGATATTGAGCTGTTTGCCGGTCACCTCGTTGTTTACGAACGGAAAAACGGTCTGCGAGCAATCCGTATTACGGATCTACAGAGCAACGAAACGCATTACGTAGAGTTTCCAGAGCCTGTTTACACTTTTGCGGACAACAGCAATCCAGAATTTCACACGGAGGTGCTTCGATTTACCTACCAATCACTCACCACGTCCCAATCTGTCTACGACTACAACATGGTTGACGCAAGCCGAGAGCTAAGAAAACAGGAGCCGGTCAAAGGTTATGATCCTCGGGCCTACTGCAGCGAACGCATCTTTGCGCAGGCGGAAGACGGCGCTCAGATCCCCATATCCCTGGTTTACAGGGCGGATTGTTATGAGGCGGGCCGACCGATGCCTTGTCTCCTTTACGGCTATGGCTCCTACGGGTACTGCATTGATCCTGGGTTCAGCAGTAGTCGCGTGAGCCTGCTAGATCGGGGGGTAATCTGGGTGATTGCTCACGTTCGCGGCGGCGAGGAAATGGGGCGCACCTGGTATGAACAGGGCAAGTTCCTACACAAGCGCAATACGTTTAGCGATTTCATCGCCTGCGCCCGGCGCCTGATAGACGAGAAGTATACCGACAGCGATAGGCTGGCAATTATGGGGCGCAGCGCAGGTGGACTATTAATTGGCGCCGTTCTTAACATGGCTCCAGAGTTGTTCAGTGCAGCGGTCGCGGGAGTTCCGTTCGTAGACGTGCTCACCACCATGTTAGACGAGTCAATCCCGCTCACAGTCGGCGAGTTCGAGGAATGGGGCAATCCAAAAGATCCAGAATACTACCATTACATGCTCTCCTACTCACCCTATGATAACGTAGCGGCGCGCACATATCCCGACATACTCGTGACGGCCGGCCTGAACGATCCGCGGGTACAATACTGGGAACCTGCGAAATGGGTTGCGCGCCTCCGCGACTCCTGGGCTGGCAACAACCGCCTCCTGCTTAAGACAGAAATGGGCGCTGGTCATGCCGGGCCTTCAGGGCGCTACGAATCGCTGCGCGAAGTAGCACTGTACTACGCTTTCGTTCTTGATGCCCTCGCAGTGCCGGCATCTGGCGGGGGCAGCAGCGAATACGACCGTGCCTGATAATCGCGACAGCCGGCAACCACTGGTTTCTGTCATCATTCCACACTGGAACGGCAAGCCCCACCTGCAGACGTGTCTCACGTCATTGCAACGCCAGACCCTATTGCAGCACGAGGTGATCCTGGTCGATAACGGCTCGACTGATGGATCGCAAGATTTTGTCCGCGACCGATTCCGGCAAATCATTCTGCTTGAGTTGGGACGCAATCTTGGCTTTACGGGTGCGTGTAACGCGGGCTATCGCGTGGCGCGCGGTGAATTTGTGGTTTTGTTAAATAATGACACGGAAGCAGATCCCAGGTGGCTTGAAGCGGTTGTCGATAGCTTTCGACGTAACGCGAGCGCCGGCATCATTGCCAGCAAGCTCCTTCTTTTTGATAGGCGCGACCACTTTCATGCGGCGGGCGATTTTTATCGCGTCGACGGCATTCCCGGCAATCGCGGTGTATGGCAGTTGGACGTGGGTCAATATGACGTGGAAGAAGAGGTATTCGGCGCGTGTGGCGCGGCGGCAGCCTATCGCAGGCAGATGCTCGACGAGATCGGTTTTCTGGACGACACTTTTTACTTTTCATGCGAGGATGTCGATCTGGCGTGGCGCGCCCAGTTAAGCGGCTGGAAAGTAATATACGCGCCGCAAGCCGTCGTCTATCATAAGCTCAAGGCCACGGGTGGCAGCCTCACCGGCAGCTACTTTGACGGCCGCAATTTCCTATATCTTATTTGGAAAAACTATCCTTCTTCGCTGCTTCGCTGTTACTGGCGCCAACTCCTGAAAGCTCAATGGTGCATCAGCCATGACGCGCTGGTCTCGTGGCGCGGAAACGCAGCGCGGGCGCGCTTGCGCGGGCAACTGGCCGGAATTTGCGGCATCGGTCGTATGTTGAGCAGGCGCCGGCGTGTCCAAGCCGATCGGCGAGTGTCCGACGCTTACCTGATGCAGCGCTTAACGGCCGTTGACGTCTCCTCCTGGCACGGGTAAGATTGCGCGTCTGGCGCCTGTCGAGTGGACCTCGCGCTCTAAATCCGCCAGCGCCGACCTCAATATGAATAAAAAGACACCCTTACTGAGCATTATTGTCCCGGCCTATAATGAGGCTGCTCGTCTGCCTCAGACCCTTCCCCAGATTGTCGAATTTATTCTGGAGCAGCCCTACAAGGCCGAGTTGCTCATTGTCAACAATAACAGTAATGACGATACGTACGCTATAGCCTGCGACTTTGCCGGCGAATTTCCATTCATTAAAGTTCTTGACGAACCAAACCAGGGAAAAGGAGCCGCTGTACGTACGGGATTGATGGCCGCCAGCGGCGACTACCTGTTCATGGCAGATGCAGACCTTTCGATGCCGATTGATGAGGTCAGCAAATTCCTTCCGGCGGCTCTGGGCGATTATGATGTCGCGATTGGCAGTCGCGAAGCGCCGGGCGCAGTACGTTACAATGAACCCGAGTATCGCCATCTCATGGGGCGCATCTTCAACCTGATCGTTAAGATTCTGGCGGTTCCCGGCTTTCAGGATACGCAGGCGGGCTTCAAATGTTTTCGACGGCAGGTAGCGCTAGACGTACTGTCCAGTCAGACCATCAATGGATGGGCCTTCGACGTTGAGCTGCTCTACATCGCCTTGCTGCGTGGTTACGACATCATCGAGGTGCCCATTCACTGGTATTATCGGCGCAACAGCCGCATCAGTCCCATAAGAGACGCCCTGGAAATGGTGCGCGAGGTGTTGCGTATCCGCCTCAACGACCTGCAGGGCCGGTATGATCGACCGGCATCGCTCGAGACCGCACAGCATAAGCCTGCCGCAAGTCGCAATGAGCTCCAATAACCGACACGGCACTTTGCCTACCCTGGAACTGGAAAACGCCGTGCGTGCTGAAACCGGCCTGCGCCACATCGTAGGGCTTGACGAAGCCGGACGTGGGGCTTTGGCGGGTCCGGTCGTCGCCGCTGCCGTCATCCTACCGCTCGATGCACCGCATCGACTGCGATATTTGCGGGAGGTCAACGATTCCAAGCAGTTGACCGCAAAGCAGCGGGAACGGCTCTACATTCTTATCGTGGAGCACGCGCTTTCTTGGGGCGTGGGTAGTAGCCCCGCCGAGGACATTGACCGGATGGGCATCATTCCCGCCAATGTCAGGGCCATGGAGGCTGCGCTGAAGCAGCTCGATCCACCCGGCGAGTTTTTGCTGATCGATGGGCGCATGCGCCTGAGTAATGTGTCGCTGCCCCAACAATCGGTGATTCGTGGTGACAGCCTGAGCCTGAGCATTGCGGCGGCCTCAATTCTGGCTAAGGTCACTCGGGACAGGCACATGATCGCTTTGGAGAGTTCCTATCCCCAATACGGTTTCGGGCGGCACAAAGGATATTGCACACGGCAGCACGTTGTGGCAATCGACCGTCATGGTCCCTGTCCTACGATTCACCGCTACTCATTCGCGCCGATTCGGCCGCCGCTCCTCTAGTAGCCGCGATTTCCTTTTGGAACCTAATCCCACACCCGCCTCTGGCAACGCGGTAAGAAACCGCGGCAACACTACTGCTCGACGAGCAGGTTGCCTATTTCATCAACGCTGACGCGCCACAACGGTGGCACTACAGTAGTCGAATCGTACTGCACAATGACTGCCGGTCCAGCAAAGCGGTGTCCTGGGCGAAGTTTTGAACGGTCATAAAGCTCGGTCACACGCTGTGATCCGTCAAACCACACCAGTTTCTTGCCAACAATCGCCTGCGCGTGGTCTGTGTGCGCGGTTTCAACGCGCGTCAGAGGCGCCAGCGGCAGCGGTGTGCCCGGCGCTACCACCGTCAGCCGCAGGCTGACCACTTCGACTGCCGCCTGCGGGCGACGGTAGCCGTAACGCAGTTCGTGAGCCGCGTGAAATTGTTCGGCAACGGCTTGTATCGTCCCTCTTTGATAGCCGACCTTCAATTCGTGCGAC
Organism: Anaerolineae bacterium; assembly: GCA_025929715.1. Taxonomy (GTDB): domain Bacteria; phylum Chloroflexota; class Anaerolineae; order Promineifilales; family Promineifilaceae; genus JAAYYY01. The sequence goes on from JAICPS010000002.1 coordinate 35,090, forward strand.
TGTCCTAAGTAGCGCAAATCCAGGCCAGGCCGGAAGTGTAGCCGAGACCTTTCATAGCCTTCTACTTCCATATCCAACACCGCCGATTCGTAGAGCGGATCAAAAGAAACGTCCAGCCAGGAATCGCCGGCTTCTTCCTTACTATCCAACCTACGTAGCACCGTCTGCGAATAGTCTCGTGTGGGCTCTGCGACCAGCATACCAAGCGCCGAAAGGACACCTGGCGTCGCCGGGATCAAGACCCGAGGAATTTGCAAGGCTCGTGCCAGGTCACAGGCATGTAGAGGACCGGCCCCACCAAATGCGACCAGCGTGAAGTCACGCGGATCATACCCTCGCTCCACAGAAATTAGACGGATCGCTCGCTCCATGGTGGCATTTGCCACGCGCACGACGTCCCATGCCGCCGCCTGCGCCGAGGGCGCGCCAATTTTCTTCGCCAGCGCATCCAGGGCGGCGTCTGCTGCAGCTGCATCAAGGCGTATCGTGCCCCCGAGAAAGTGCTGAGCGTCCAGACGCCCCAACACCAGGTTGGCGTCAGTGGTCGTAGCGTACATAGCCGCATCACCTTCCGGCGCCGCGCCGGGATCAGTCTGTCGCGAGGCGCGTGACAGACCATACGAGATGGGACCAGGATTCGCTCCCGCGCTTTTAGGACCGACATGCAATGCGCCGCCGGCATCCACCGTAACGAGACTGCCGCCGCCCGCCCCCACGGTATGTATGTCGAGGATCGGCAATCGTAGTGGCATGCCGGCGACCTCACCCTCCGACGTCGTGGGTAAAACTCCCGGGCAGAGGGCAACGTCGGTGCTGGTACCGCCCATGTCAAAGGTAATCACGTTCTCGAAGCCCGACTGGCGTGCTACGAATTGGCCGCCCACCACGCCTCCTGCCGGGCCAGACAGCACTGTGCGCGCGGCGTGCTCGCCGGCGATGTCGGCGCTGATCACGCCGCCGTTGCTCTGCATTACCGTCACCGTTCGCGGCGTTATCGCAGCCGTTAACCGGCGCAGGTACCGCGACATAATTGGCGCCACGTAGGCGTTGATCACCGTGGTTGCTGTGCGTTCATATTCGCGATACTCAGGCAGGATCTCTGACGATAATGAAATGTGCAGCCCAGTTTCATCATCACCGCCGAGGTCTGCAATGTGCTCTAATAGATAGCGCCGAATCGCCTGTTCATGCTCTGGCCTAAGAAACGAAAAAAGCAAACAGACGGCAACCGATTCGATGCTGGACTCGCGTAGCTGGTCAAGAATTACACGTAATTCTCTTACGTCCAGTTGCTTCAGGATCTCACCCTGCGCGCTCACGCGCTCGTTAACCTCGAAACGCCATTGGCGTGGAATGAGCGGATCAGGCTTCTGCGGGACGAGTGAGTATAAGTCCGGGCGATTTTGGCGCCCAATGGCCAAAACGTCACGAAAGCCGGCTGTCGTCAACAACGCAGTACGTGCCCCGTTACGCTCCAGCAAGGCATTTGTCGCGACGGTGCTACCGTGAATAACCGCAGCTGTATCAGGCAATGATTGTGCCTGGCTTAGCCCGTTTAGAACCGCGCGGGATGGATCGTCGGGGGTGCTGAGCTGCTTATGAACCCTAAGCTGCCCGTTTTCAAACCATACGAAATCGGTGAATGTGCCGCCGGTGTCAATACCTATTCTGTAGGGCGCGTCAAACGCCTGTTGCTCAGGCGTCATTGTGACTTCTAGAGGGACCAAGCAACATTAGCAAAGCCAGCGTATTGAGTAGCGCCTTGGGTACGAGCGATCCGGGCGACACGTATTCTTGATCTTTGCTCCCGTCCGAACTGCGCTGAGAGCAATGTGCATTACCGCCAGACGGTCCAAGCGCGTCCAGCGATGGAATATCCCGCCAAAAGTAGTTGCCATCACTCAGGCCGCCGCGCTGCTCTGGAATAACATTTAGATCCAGCAGCTTTCCCGCCTCCTGCCAAACTGAAAAAAGGCGGCCGGTCTGTTCGTTATGAGGCCACGGTTCTGTGCGCCGCGTCACTCTGACAGATACGCGGCACTTGTAATCACCATTTGCGCTACCAACGGAGGCTTCGTCCGCCAGGGCAAGCATCCTGGACATGCCATCTTCGAAGGCATCCATCGTGTATGCCCGCATTTCCACCCGGGCAGAGGCCAGATGCGGCACGCGATTCACGACGCTACCTCCGGCAATTGTCCCCACGTTGAAGGTAAGTTCACGTTCGTAATCAGTAAAGCCCGCGATTTTCTGCACCATCTCGGCCAGTTGCACGATCGCGTTGGCGCCATTTTGATGGGCGGTACCCGCGTGAGCAGCCTTTCCCTCAACTTCAACGTGGAAGATCGCCATTCCCTTGCGGGCTACGACGACGTGCGCGCGATCCTCGTCGAGGTAACCGCCCTCGAAGATAAAGCATCCCACGGTATCCTCACCTGCCAGCCGTTCCTTGCACAGCCGGCCGAAGTCCTGACCGTCAGTCTCTTCGGAGGCGTCGAGGAGCAATATCCAGGTCACCTCCTCAAATAAAACCGGTGAAGCCTCGCGGATGGCCTCCAGGACCATATACATGACGACTGTTCCACCTTTAATGTCGACGGTACCCGGACCATAGATGCGATCGCCTTCCTCGCGCCAGCAGAAGTCGTTCTCGCGTTCTTCGCCAGGGGGAAAGACTGTGTCCAGGTGTGAGACAAATCCCACTTTTCGAGCGCCGCTACCCTGACGCGTCAACACCAGGTGGCTGCCATACTGAGGGTTTTCCGAGGAAATCATCTCAGAGGTGAAGCCCAGTTCTGCGAACTGGTTGGCGGTTAGCTCGCCGAGTTCGTTCACTCCCTCGGGGTTCGCCGTAAAGCTATTTATGGCAACCATCTGGCGCAACTTGTCCAGA
>JAICPS010000534.1 GCA_025929715.1 Anaerolineae bacterium
CTGTGCCGGTAGAGATCCCTGCGCGCGCGTCGCGGCCGGAACCTCGTTCGAGGCGCAGCACAACTGGCTGCCTGACACGCTTCGCGGTCGTGGGCCTCATTTCGCTCGTCGTCGTAACGGTCATGGGCCTGGCAGGCGCCGTGATCACCTATGGCACGATAGCCAGCCAGCTTCCACCTGTAAGCGAGCTGCGGGAGCGCGCCAGTGATTTTGAGACGGCTATCATCTTTGATAGCCAGGGAAACCGCCTCTTTTCATTCACCGATCCCAATGAGGGTAACCGCACGGTCGTGCCGCTTGATCGCATTTCGCCGCACGTAATCAGCGCCACTATTGCTACGGAAGACGCGCGATTTTACACCAATCCGGGCTTCGATCCGATCGGCATCGCTCGTGCCGTTGTCCAGGCAGCTCAGGAGCGGGAAATTGTTTCCGGAGCAAGTACGATCACTCAGCAGCTCGCGCGCGCACTGCTGCTCGACGAAGAAGAACGCACACAGCGCACCTTTGACCGTAAGGTCAAGGAGATCATTCTGGCCGCGGAAATGTATCGGCTTTATCGCAAGGACGAGATCCTTGAGCTTTACCTGAACGAGATTTACTATGGCAATCTGGCCTATGGTATTGAAGCGGCATCACGTGAATATTTCAATAAACCAGCGGCAGATTTGACGCTGGCGGAGGCCACGCTCCTGGCCGGTCTGCCGCAGTCGCCGGCAACCTACGATCCTTATGTGGCGCCGGAACTTGCGTTGGGCCGGCAGGCGCAGGTGCTAGGTCTAATGGTTCAAGAAGGATACACAACGCCGGCCGAGGCACAGGCGGCGATTGAGACGTCGGCGCCGGTGGTGCGCAGTATGACGCCGCCGCAGCGCACTATTTCACATCCGCATTTTGTCTTTACGGTGTTACAACAGTTAGAGGAGCAGTTGGGCGCGCAGGCCATTTATGCAGGTGGGCTCCGCGTCTTTACGACGCTCGATCCCGATATGCAAAGGCTGGCGGAACAGACGATCGCTGCGCATCGCGAGTTGATTGTCTCATCTGGGGCCAATAACGCCGCACTCGTGGCGATTGATCCCAGTAACGGCGCAATCAAGGCGTTGGTAGGCAGTGTAGATTTTGAAAACGAGGAAATCCGCGGGCAGGTGAACATGGCCCTCGCCCCGCGCCAACCCGGCTCGTCGATAAAGCCCCTGGTCTATCTCTCGGCCATGGAGGAAGGCTGGACGCCGTCCACGCTGATTTGGGATATTCCTACGTCCTTTCCCAACGGGGCCAACCCACCCTACGAACCGAAAAACTTTGACGACGAATTTCATGGACCGGTGCGCTCGAGATCGGCGCTAGGCAATTCCTATAACGTTCCCGCCGTCAAAGCGCTGGAATATGTGGGCGTCTGCCCATTTATTGCAGATCTGACGCGATTCGGCATTAACCTCGACGATCCGGGGTGCGCTAACCAGGGCAGCCCCAGTAATCACGGGCTCGCTCTGGCCTTGGGCGGCGGCGAGATCAGCCCGCTGCGCATGACGTCGGCCTTTGCTACACTCGGCAGCCAGGGCGTTTATCATGAACCGTACGCCATTGGACGCATCGAGAACAGCCGTGGCGAGTTGCTTACCGACTATGCGCCGCCTGATCCTCAGGGGCAGCAAGTGGTCCGCCCGGCCCACGCCTTCCTGTTAAACGACATTCTTTCGGACAATCGCGCTCGCCAACCTGAGTTCGGTCCCAATAACAGCCTGGTGATCGACGGGCATCAAGTCGCCGCAAAAACGGGCACCAGTGGTACAGACCGTTTTGATGTACGTGATGGTTGGACGATAGGATATACACCGCAGATTGCCGCCGGTGTGTGGGTGGGGAATACCGATCCGCAACCGGTGGGCGAGGGACAGTCTGGTTCTCGCATGGCGGCGCCGATCTGGCACGATTTCATGCAGGCCTATCTATCAGAGAGGCCAGCGACCGATTTCCCGCGTCCTGATGACGTCGTGCAGCAGGAGATTTGTGCAATTTCCGGGGCTCGCCCATCTTCCGATTGCGCCGAGCGCATTATGGAGTTTTTTGCTGCAGATCAGCTTCCTCCCGAACAGGATTTCGTGCAGCGCGTACCCATTGATCTATGGACCGGGCTGCGCGCCAACGAAAACTGCAATGAGTCGATCTATGAGGCTGCTTTCGTCAACCTCCGGGTGAGCGCGCGCGAGGATGTCGTTGCTCGCGAAACTTCCAGCGCCCGGCAGTGGATAGAGGAGACGTCGGCAGGTCGAGCCTGGGCGCAGGCATTGGGCATTCGACTACCTCTGCAACTACCTCCAGAGCAGTCGTGCGATGCTAATACCCCGCGGCCGCGGGCGCTGATCGAATCGCCGGGCAATGGCGTTGAGCTAAGAGATGAGGTCGCCGTGCGCGGCACTGCGCTAGCTCCGAATTTCGCGGGATACGTCCTGGATTTCGGCCTCAGTCATGCTCCAGAAGGATGGGCCCCTATCGACGACCGGCGACAGCAGCAAGTTGAAAATGATTTACTTGGTCGTTGGGATACGACCAGCGTCAGCTTCGCGGGGCCGGTCACGATAAGATTGACCGTGTTTGGCCCTGATAACCCTTATACAGAGGACAATGATCCTGCCAGAATCGAAGCGCGAACGCTGGTGACACTCGTTCAACCAACGGCGACGCCGACGCCGACGGCGACCGAGACCCCTGTGCCCACGGTGACAGCGACGGCCACGCCCAGCGGTACTCCGACGCCGACGGCGGAGGCGACGCCTGTAAGCGAAACGACGCCGACCGCTACGCCCGAGAGCTCTAGACCACCGCGCACGGTTACGCCGGTCATTGTGACCCTCCCGCCGCCCGAAGACTAACGCCCATACTTGACCAGCGCTTCCAAGGTGCCGGTCACCTAAGCTAAGAGCGAAGGAAATTCGTCGAAATGCACTGGAGAAGAATTCTTGCGCTTGGTAGCGCTCTGTCCGCGCTGGCAATGTATGCTTACCGACGTCGTTTGATAGCACGCTGGCTTGACGTGCCGCCGGCCAAATTCTCTGTAGGTGTTCGTCGCAATGTGCGCGTTCCTACCTCCGATGGCGTGACACTGGCTACTGACCACTACGCGCCACGGGCGCCGGGTGACTTCCCGACCATCCTTATTCGTACACCCTATGGGAGGATGTTTGCGCCATTCTTTTACGCCCGTCGTTTCGCCGAACGTGGTTACCACGTGGTCGTGCAGGATGTGCGCGGGCGATTTGCGTCCGGTGGAGAGTTCGAGCCGTTTCTAAACGAGGCAGCGGACGGAGCAGCGACGGTCGCCTGGCTGGCGCGCCA
>JAICPS010000196.1 GCA_025929715.1 Anaerolineae bacterium
AATTGCACGGCCTGACTATGCCGGATACGCTGCAAAGCGGCGCGCCGTTCGCGGCTACTTTTTATCTATCGCAGAATGGAGGCGCAGGATCTGACTATGAGATCTCGCTGCGCTTCCGCGATGGCGAAGGCCGGCACTGGCAGCAAGTCGACCAGAGCCTGTGGCCTGCTTATCCACCGGCGTCGTGGCCGGCAAACGGCATGGTACGCTATGAGCACATCACGCAGCTTCCGGCCGGATTGCCACCGGGCGTGTATCAAGTATGGATGCGTCTTATCGATCACGAAAACAACCGCCCGCTCGCGCTGGCGACGGGCGGGACTGACCTGCGATTGCCCGATGTGAAGGTGGACGCTGCCGCCTGTGAGCGGGCGCAAAGTCCGTGGCCCAATTACGTCGCCGATGGCGATCTGTTTGGAACGAGCCTGATATTGCAGGGGCATACCGAGCCGGCGGCCGCTTACAGGCCGGGCCATCTACTTAGCGTGGAGCTCCTGTGGTGTGTGCGGCGACCTCCGCAACAGGCGCTGAGCCTGAGCGTAGCGTTGATCGACGGCAGGGGCGACGTGCAGGCTGAATCAGCGGGATCGTTGACGCGCGCAGATTATCCTTTTTCCGAGTGGCAGCCAAACCAGCTTTTGCAGGGTCATGTGCAGCTACCCGTTCCGGGTGTTACGGATGCAGGGACCTACCACCTTAGGCTCGCGGTCGTGCCGCAATCAGGTGGCGCCGCTCTACCGGTCAATCTGGGCTTTTCGCGAAGAGCTGCAGACGTGACCAGAATAGAGGTCGAGGAATGGCCGATGGAAACGACGTTTCCGCCCATCGCCAACCCATTTACTGCCGAGTTCGGCGAACCGCTGCTTTTTGAGCTGCATGGGTATGATGTAGATGTGGAGCAAGCATCGCCCGGCGACCGCGTTCCAATCACTTTTTATTGGCGATCCGCAGTTGACGCTCCGCCGATCAATTATTTCGCTTTTGTGCACCTGATCCAGGAAGGCGAGCAGCCGGCAGCGCAAACCGACGGCCCACCGCTGAATGGGTTCCGTCTTACCTCTAGCTGGCGCGCGGGTGAGGTATTTGTCGACGAACGAACGCTGGTCATTCCCGAAGATGTCGAGCCGGGCGTCTATCGCTTGATGGTCGGGCTGTACAATCCGGACACAGGCCAACGACTGCCGGCGTTCATAAACGGCGAGCAGCAGCAGGACGATTCAATCTTGTTGGAGCAACTCCCTGTAGCGCCATGACAACCGTTCTGGGCGAGAAAGCACAAGCCGTGTGGTTGATTGGGGCGCTGTACTTGCTGCTGGCGCTTGCCTACGGCGCCGTCAATCCACTGTTCGAAGCGCCCGACGAGCACTGGCACTATTTCACAGCGCAGAGCATCGCCGAAGAGGGACGCCTGCCCCGTGTTAGCGAGCCACCGGACCCGTGGCTGGGTCAGGAAGCTGCGCAGCCACCGCTGTACTACATACTCGGCGCCCTGATCGTGGCCCCGTTCGACACGTCGGCGGCGCGTGAACTGGTGTGGCCGAATCCACGCGCGGCGCTGGGCGATGCCAGCGCTATACACAACGTCAACGCCTTCGTTCACGGGCCATGGGAAGCGTGGCCGTGGCGCGGTTACGCGCTCGCCGCGCATTTGCTACGCGCCTTTTCCAGTTTGTTGGGGCTGGGTACGCTCCTGTTTATCTACGGCAGCGCGCGCGAGCTGTGGCCCGGAAGGCGACGACGCGCGCTGCTGGCAATGGCCCTCGTGGCGTTCCTGCCCCAGTTTCTTTTCATTCACAGCGCGGTCACCAACGACGCACTGATCACCTTGCTGTGCGCGGCTGCCCTGTGGCAGTTACTACGCCTCTGGCGAGTTCCCGCGCACAAAGGTCATCTGCTGCAGCTGGGTCTCACGATAGGGTTGGCAATTTTGACAAAAACCGCCGGTCTATTGCTGCTGCCATACGCCTGCGCTGTTTTTGTTTTACGCGCTGGCTGGCGCGGCGAACCTCTGTGGCCAGCGATACGGCGGGCGACCGTTGCCGTCGCGCTGCCGGCGCTGTTGCTCGGCGGCTGGCTTTTACTGCGTAACTGGACTCTTTACGGGGACGTGGCCGCGGCGAACCAGTTTGTGCAGATTGCGGGCGGCGATCGCGGGTACACAGCGGGCGAGGTCCTTGCCGAGTGGCCGGGCCTGTGGACGTCGTTATTTTCCTTATTCGGCTGGTTCAATCTGCGCGCGCCGCAGTGGATCTATGTCGTCTGGAACGGGGTGGTGCTGCTGGCAGTGGGTGGGGCCCTGTACAGCGAGATCGCGCGCATGCAGCGGCGCGCGGCACAAGAGGGCGCGCGCATTGAGAAATCGTCAGAGAGGCGCGATGGCCAAACTATGGCGCTCTGGCTGGGCCTATGGGCGCTGCTTGTTTATGCCGCTCTATTTGCCTTCATGCTGCGGACGCCGGCAGCGCAGGGTCGCCTGCTCTTTCCGGCGCTGGTCCCTCTGGCATTGGGAATGGTCTATGGGCTCGATCGGCTATGGGCAGCAATCGGTGGCTTACTCGGACGTCATCCCGCCGGCGTCTGGTGGAGACGTTTGCAAATCGCGATACCGGCAACAGCGCTGGTGACGAGTATCTATAGCGTTGCCGTCGTCATCCCACGCAGCTACGAAAAGCCCGAGCTATTAGCCGCGAGTTCACTGCCGCCTGGCGCCACATCGCTGCAGATAGAGTTCGACGATGGATTGACCTTGATGGGCTACAGGCTGCAAGCGGCCGCGTTGGAGCCGAGCCACGTAACCTGGATGACCCTTTTCTGGCGCTCCGCCGCTGAACGTCCGATCGGGCGCCAGGCGGCGCCAGAGCTGGTTGTGGAACTCTTTGGGCGCCAGGAGGCGCTTGTGGGCAAGTTTCAGGGCTATCACGGCGGTGGCCTTTATCCTGCCACTTTATGGCCGGAGGACATGATTGTGGCCGAGCGGCTGGGTGTGCCACTGACCGGCACGATGCGGGCGCCGGCGGTGGTGCGCGTGCAGGTTGGGCTGGCGCACTCGACGCAGCGCGTCACGCTTGGGGCGCTTGAGGTCGAACCAGAGCAGTGGCCGGCTATTTCCGGCGGGGCGTTGGCGCAACTGGGGCAGGCGATTGCCCTGGCGGAGGCCACGATGACGCCCACAGAAGTTTCTGCAGGCGACACCGTTCGCGTCACGTTGGCCTGGCGCGTGCAGCAGGACGTCAACCAGGCATTCACCAGCTTCGTCCATCTGGGGCAGCTTTCCCAGGCGCCCCTGGCTCAAGGCGATGGGCAGCCGCTGGCAGGAGACTATCCCACGGTTTACTGGGACGCGGGCGAGCTTATTTCGGGGGACGAATATTTGCTGGAGATACCCCAGTCGCTGTTGCCGGGCCGCTATCCTATCCATGTTGGGATGTACGATCCGCAAACCCTGCAACGACTCCCACTTTTCGTCGATGGGCAGCGCCAGGCGCAGGATGCCTTTTTACTGGGATGGGTGACCGCCCGTTAGCGCTCTCGCCAGTTGAAAAACAGCTGTCTTAACGGTATTATCCCCACTGGCAAGCCTGAAATCCCACTTCGAACGTCCTAATTCCCACAACAACGAGACGAAAGAAGGAGCATAAACAGATGAAAATAGGCATTCTTACCGGAGGCGGCGACGTACCCGGTTTGAACCCTTGCATTAAAGCCGTGGTCAACCGCGCCGCTGCAGACGGACATGAAGTGATCGGCATTCGCCGTGGCTGGGGCGGGTTGTTGGCGTTTAATCCGGAAGATCCGGATAGCTTCAAGAAGAATCTGATTCCATTGGATAGCCAGATCGTGCGCACGATTGACCGCACAGGGGGAACGTTCCTGCACACCAGCAGGACAAATCCGAGCAGGGTCAAACCTGCGGACGTTCCCGACTTCTTGCATGATCCGGAGCACCCTGATGCTGAGGCCAGTGATCCCCGGCTGCGGGACTTCACGCCACACGTTCTACAAAATCTGGAACGATTGGGTATCAACACGCTGATCCCTATCGGGGGCGACGATACGCTGAGTTACGGGGAGCGGCTGCACACGGAGGGATTCCCGGTCGTAGCGATACCCAAGACGATGGACAATGACGTGTATGGCACCGACTACTGCATCGGCTTCAGCACGGCGGTGACGCGTAGCGTGCAATTCATCCACCAGCTGCGCACCAGCACCGGTTCTCATGAACGCATCGCGGTGATTGAGCTTTTCGGACGCAATAGTGGTGAAACGAGTCTGATCAGCTCCTACCTGGCAGGCGTTGACCGGGCTATTATCTCCGAAGTGCCGTTTGATCCAGAGCGACTGGGAGAACTGCTCATGCGCGACAAGCGCGCCAATCCCAGCAACTACGCCATGGTGACCGTCAGCGAAGGCGCGCACATGGTCGGCGGCAAGGTCGTCGAGTATGGCGAGACTGACGCCTATGGGCATCGCAAGTTGGGCGGCATTGGGGAGATCATGGGCGAAGCCCTTAAACGTATTACCGGCGAAAACATGATCATCCAACGCCTGGCCTACCTGATGCGTTCCGGCGCGCCCGACGCGCTGGACCTGATGGTGGCGGTCAACTTTGCCAACATGGCCATGGATCTGATCGGCAACCGCGTCAGCGGGCGCATGGTCGCGCTGCGGGACGGTACCTACACGCACATTCCCGTAAGCACGGTAACCGGCGGCATCAAGCGCGTGGACGTAGACGAGCTGTACGACGTGCAGCAGTACCGGCCGAAGGTAAGGCACGTGCTGGGTAAGCCGATGTTTCTGTACTAATGGTAGGGGCGGTCGCCCGTACAACGCGAACAGCCCCTTTTACATCCGCCCGAACTGTTTAGCCAGCGCCGCTGCGGAAAGATGAATCAGCGTGGGGCGGCCGTGGGGGCAGGTGTGGGGATTATGGCAGCTTTCTAGCTGCTGAATCATGGCTTCCATCTCGGCCGGGGACAGCGATTGTCCGGCCTTGACGGCGGCGCTTTTGCACACGCGGAGAATGACGCGCGCTTCTTCACGCTCTTGAAGCGGTTCCTTGCCCGTTTCCAGATCGTCCACGACCGCGTGCAGCGCCGTGGCAGGATCCAGCTTTGAGAGCAGCGCGGGCACGGCGCGCACCACGAAGGTGTTAGGCCCAAACGGTTCGACCTTGAAGCCAAGATCGGCGAGCATTTCCAGATGCTCTTCCAACAGCGTAGCCTGATCCGGAGGCAGCTGCACCGTGGCGCTGGTGACCAGGCCCTGCGAAGCGATCTCATTGCGCTCGCGCGCCGTCATAAACTGCTCGTATAAGATACGTTCGTGGGCCGCGTGCTGGTCGATCAGGAAGATACCATCCGGACCTTCGGCGATGATGTACGCGGCACCCACCTGTCCTACGACGCGCATGATGGGCAGCCGCTCGCCACGGTTCGCCGCGCGTGGGAGGTCGAGTTGCGCCGTATCGTTGCCCGGCTGGGCCGCGATTTCGCCGGCGAACGTCCCGGCGTCTTGCGGACCGTTTTCGGGCCAGGATAGATTCAAATTCTGTTGAGGGTCGGACAGCTCGGGTTGCGTATGCTCGTGCCGCGCAAACGCTTCCTCGTCGAGCGTTCCGCCCCAACCCGGGTACCTAGAAGTGGTAGGTCCACTCCCCGCGCCTAGAGCCACGCTGCGCACCGGGCTTCCCGCGACCAGCGTGCGGCGCACGGCGCGCTGCACGGCCGAAAAGGCCCCATTGCTGTCGCGGAAGCGGACCTCCGTCTTGGCCGGGTGCACGTTCACGTCTACCTGATTGAATGGCAACTGCACAAAAATCACGGCGACCGGGTAGCGCCCGGTGGGCAGCAGTGTATGGTAGGCCTGGATCACGGCATAGGTAAGGCTGTTGTCCTTGATCCAGCGCCCGTTTACGTAAATCGTGATCTGGCCCCGGTTAGAGCGGTGGAGGCTGGGGGGGCCGGTGAAGCCAGTAATGGAGATTGGGGATGGGGAATTCGCGAATTCCCCATCCCCAATCTCTAACAACTCTTTGGCCATCTCCGCCCCATACACCGCCAGCAGAACGTCGCGTACATTGCCGTTGCCGCTGCTCTGGAACGTGATACGGCCGTCGTGGACCAGGCGGAAGCGCACGTCTGGGTAGGCTAGCGCGTAGCGTGTGACAAACTCGTCGATGAGGCGCCGTTCGGTTGTAATGCTCTTGAGGAATTTGCGGCGCGCCGGCACGTTGTAGAAGAGATTCTCCACGGCGATCACTGTGCCGCGTGGCGCGCCAACGGTGTCGCGGCTCTCGGTCTTGCCGCCTTCCAGAACAAGCCGAGATCCAGCGTCGTCGTGGGCCGTTCGCGTCACTGCCGTCACCTGGCTGACGGCGGCAATCGCCGCCAGCGCCTCGCCGCGAAAGCCCAGGGTGCCGATGGCTGCCAGATCGCCGGCCGAGTTTAGTTTTGACGTGGCGTGCCGCAGAAAAGCGGTCTCCAACTCCTGCGCGGGAATACCGCTGCCGTCGTCGGCAACCTGAAGCAGAGCCTGCCCACCGTCGCGCACGTCGACGTTGATCGTAGAGGCGCCGGCGTCTAGTGCGTTTTCGATCAGCTCTTTGACCACCGAGGCGGGCCGCTCCACTACTTCTCCGGCGGCAATTTGTGACGCTAATTGATCTGACAGAATATGGATCGACATAAGTCTTATTTTAACACAATGGCGACCATACGATGGCGACCATACGATGGCGACCACAGGATGGCGACCACATGATGGCGGTTGCTTGTGGGTCCCTAGCCTACTATACTTTGCGACATTCATCCAAAGGTCAATTAAACCAGGCTATGCCCTACGCTCCCCCTTACGAAGTTACCGAAGAACGTCGCGCTTATTCATTTCAGAGTGGCTCCACCGGCTGCCTCATGCTGCACGGCTTCATGGGCAGCCCTATCAGCTCGCGACCGATGGCGCACTACCTGGCTGAACACGCGATTACGGTTCACTGCCCGCTGCTGCCGGGTCACGGGGCGCTTCCCGAAAGAATGGTTGGCGTTCGTCGCGCGGATTGGATCGCCGAGGCCGAAGAAGGGCTGGCCACGCTGCGCGGCCGGTGTGATGAAATCTTCATCATGGGTCACTCCATGGGCACGGTGCTGGGCGCGCATCTTGCCAGGGCCAATCCTGATATTCGGGGACTGATCATGTTAGCTCCGCTTTACAGGCCACCAAGCCGCGCAATCTCACTGTTGCGCGTCTTTCGCTACTTCATTCCCTGGTTTTATCCGTGGCGCTTCGGCCGGCTGCGCCGTCTGACCCAGGAACGGATTCTGGACCTTTTCCCGGATCTGGACCTGGACGATCCTGACGTTCTGGCCTGGCTGCCGCGCGCGACCCGAGTGCCGACAGACGCCATTGACGAGATGCGCAAAGTAGCCGATATGGGCCGCCTGCTTTGGCCCCGATTGACGATGCCGGCGCTGCTGCTGCAGGGCGAAAAAGATATCGCGGTCAATCCGGGCAACACGGAAGCTATTTACCGGGCGCTAGGAACGGAAGATAAGACGCTACATAAGTTTCCGCACGCCGGTCATGAATTGATGCGCCCATTCGACCCCGTCCATCGCCAGGTATGGCCCCTCGTCTATTCCTTTATTCAAGAACGCAGCACGCGCGCCCTGGAAACGACGCCACGGGCCACCGTAGCCTAGGCAGTAGGCCATTCCTCCCCCTTGCAGGGCCACCTGTTACCGGTATAATCCTGGTGCGTTCGTGAAAGTATTGGGTGTACCGGCCAATTTTGGAGGAAACTAGCCACAATCAGTAACATCCCAGGTTAACTCATCATGGTATGAGGAGGAGAATATGCGCAGGTTTTTGACATTTACTACGTTTTTGCTTCTTTTTAGCCTTCTGCTGGTCGCTTGCGGCGGTCAGGGCGAAGAACCCACCGAAGCGCCAGTAGTAGAACCCACTGAAGAGGCGATGGAACCCACTGAAGAGCCAATGGAAGAACCTACCGAAGAGCCGGCCGAAACAGACGGCGAGGC
>JAICPS010000320.1 GCA_025929715.1 Anaerolineae bacterium
GTTTTAGGAATAGGAGAACTAAATGGGAAAAAGACGACAGTTTCGGGAAAACGAGCGTCCCGAATTAGATGAGCGCATAATTGATATTAACCGCGTGGCCAAGGTAATCCAGGGTGGTCGCCGCTTTGCCTTCCGTGTGGTGGTTGTCGTGGGCGACAACCGCGGCAGTGTTGGCTTTGGCATTGGCAAAGCGCGCTCGGTTCCCGACGCCATTCGCAAAGCGTTGGATAACGCGCGCAAGGCGATGGAGCCGGTGACCATGGTTGGCAATACAATCCCTCACGAGATTGTGGGGGTACACGGCGCGGCGCGCGTGCTGCTCAAGCCAGCAGCGCCGGGTACCGGCGTTATTGCTGGTGGCGGCGTGCGTCCCGTCTTGGAAGCCGCCGGTTATCGCGACATTCTGTCAAAGTCGCTTGGGAGCCAGAACATATTAAACGTTATCGGCGCAACTATCGACGGGCTGAACAGGCTGAAGGATGTTGAAGAAGAAGCTCGGCGTCGCGGAAAGGAACCGAATGAAGTCGCGCCGTTTTGGAGTCGAAAATATGGCTAAGAAAGTGCGCGTGACCTACGTGAAGAGCGCGATTGGTTACAACAAGAAGCAGAAGGGCACAATCGAGGCGCTGGGGTTTCGTAAGTTGTACCAGACCGTGGTGCACTCTGATACAGCCGTCATTCGCGGAATGCTCAACAAAGTATCACATCTGGTAGAGGTTGAAGAGGAAGAATAACATGAAGCTGAACGATCTGCGTCCGGACGAAGGGTCCAAAAAGAAGCGGAAGCGAGTGGGTCGTGGCACAGGGTCTGGTCACGGCAAGACGGCTGGCCGCGGCACGAAGGGGCAGGGCGCCCGCAGTGGCGGGGGCAAGGGTCCATATTTTGAAGGTGGACAGTTGCCGCTGGCGCGCCGCCTGCCGTACAAGCGCGGCTTTACCAATATCAACAAGATTATCTATCAGCCGGTGAACGTCGGCGACCTGGCCGGGTTTGAGGATGGAACTGAGGTTACACCTGTTGTACTAACTTTTGTCGGGCTGCTCAAGAAGCCGGATGTTCCGGTAGTGATACTGGGCGATGGGGATCTGGCCGTTGCACTGGACGTCAAAGCGCACCGCTTTTCGAAGAACGCGCAGGAAAAAATTGAAAAAGCTGGCGGCAAGATAGAGGTATTACCCGTATGATCGAATCAGTACGTAATGCCTTTGCGCTGCCCGATCTGCGCCGGCGTATCGTGTTTACCATTGGCATGCTGGTCATTTACCGGCTTGTGGCGAACATTCCCGTACCCGGCGTCGATCTGCAGGCGTGGCTGGCGTTTACCAGTGGACAGGGCGTAAACAATCGCCTGATCGATCTGTTGAACCTGCTATCAGGCGGCGCAGTGAGTAACTTCTCGGTGCTGGCAATGGGCGTTTACCCATACATTACCGCATCGATTATTATTCAACTATTGACTCCGATTATTCCTCAACTCGAAGAGATGGCCTCCGAAGGCGAGCAGGGACGGAACCGGCTCAACAGGCTTACGTATTACATTACCGTTCCGCTGGCGCTTCTGCAGGCTGTTGGCCAGATTCGCCTGGTGGGTTTCAGCCTCGGCGATCTGAGCCAGATAATGCCCTACTTCGGGTTCAGCCCGGCTTCGAATATCCTGCCCACAATCACAACGCTGATGGCCATGACCGGCGGCACGATGTTTGCTATCTGGCTGGGTGAACAGATCACCGAAGAAGGTATTGGACAGGGAGTTTCGCTGATTATCTTCGGCGGCATTGTCTCCCAGATTCCACAAAATCTCGTCCGGCTTTTTGCACCGACCGTCGACACCACGACACGGATTTTCACGCTAACAGCGTTCGTCATCATGACGATTCTTACGGTGCTGGTTATCGTCGTCGTTCAGGAAGGACAGCGGCGGTTGCCTGTGCAATATGGCAGGCGGGTGCGTGGGCGCAAGGTTTATCAGGGCCAGAGCACCTATATACCTTTGAAAGTAAACACGGCAGGCATGATCCCAATTATCTTTGCCCAGTCCCTGCTTACTTTCCCGGCGCTCATCGCACAGTTTTTTATTAATGCCGAAAACACTGGCGCCGTCTCCAACGCCGCCACGTGGGTAGCCAACACCTTTGGTCAGGCCGGTGGATTTGCCTACTGGTTCTTCTACTTCGTGCTGGTCGTTGGCTTTACGTTCTTTTACACAGACGTGATGGTACAGCAGCAGAACCTGGCACAGACCTTACAGCGACAGGGCGGCTTTATACCGGGAATCCGGCCAGGCCGCCGGACCCAAGGATATATCATGTCGGTCGTGCGTCGCATTACTTTGGTCGGAGCCCTGTTCTTGGGCATTGTTTCGGTGCTGCCGGGCGTTATGGAGTTGATCGGCAACCTGCTGCAAATTCAAGACCTGGAACAGAGCGCGCTGGTAGTCAGCGGTGCAGGTCTGATCATCGTCGTCGGCGTTGTGATCGACACAATGCGGCAGTTGGAGGCGCAGCTCCTGATGCGCCACTACGAAGGCTTTATCGGTTAGGGTCGGCTCTCATGGCAATCTACGTCGTACTCATGGGCGGACCTGGCGCTGGAAAAGGCACGCAGGCGAAAAAGTTACAGAAGCAGATGGGGCTTCCCCAGATTTCGACCGGTGACCTTTTTCGCGAGAACTTTAAAAATGAAACAAAGTTAGGCCGGCAGGCTCGACCCTACGTGGATTCGGGAGAGTTGGTTCCCGACGAGATCACCCTGGGCATGGTCGGCGAGCGCCTGAAACGCCCGGACACCGAGGGCGGGGCTATATTCGACGGTTTTCCCCGGACGATCGCACAGGCAGATGCCCTCGAAGCCCTGCTTGCAGAAAATGGCGAGCGCGTGAACGTGGTACCGTACATCCACGTCGATAAGGATCTTCTGCTGAAGCGGTTGGCGGGCCGCTGGACCTGTCCGGTCTGCGGACGGGTTTATCACGATCTGTTCAATCCGCCGCAGAAGCCCGGCGTTTGCGACGTCGACGGCGCTAAACTTTACCAACGCGAGGATGACACAATGGATACGCAGCGCAGACGCATCGAGGTATATTTCGAGCAGACTGCGCCGCTCCTGGATTACTATCGCGGGAAAGGACTTCTTATACAGATCGATGGAGAACAATCTATCGAGCAAGTTTTCGAGGATTTGCGGAAGGCTATCGAAGAAGCGCGATGATTGTCTTAAAGTCTGACGAGGAAATTCGCCTGATGCGTGAGGCGGGTCGTATCACGGCTCGCGTGCTACAGGCGATTCGGGACGCTGCTCGTCCAGGTGTAAGCACCGCGGAACTGAACTTCCTGGCCGAGAAAATCCTGGAGCAATACGGCGCCCAGCCGGTATTCAAAGGATACTCCTTTGGCAACGGGATGCCTCCCTTTCCGGCGACGATCACCGCCTGTCTTAATGAAGAGCTGGTGCACGGCATACCCGGCTCCCGCTTCTTGCGCGATGGGGACTTACTGACCATCGATTGTGGCAGCCGCTACGAAGGCTACATTGGCGATGCGGCCATCAGTATCGGCGTTGGCGACGCTGGGGACGAGGTGCAGCAAATTTTGCAGGTAACAGAAAAGGCGTTGCACGTTGGGATCGCTCAGGCGAGGGCCGGAAATCGAGTCGGCGACATTTCGGCCGCGATTCAGGCTTTTGTCGAAGGTGAAGGCTATAACGTCGTGCGTGGATACGGTGGACATGGCGTCGGCCGGACGATGCACGAGGATCCGCACGTTCCAAACTACGGTCCCGCCCACCGCGGCGCGAAGTTGCGCCCGGGAATGACGTTTGCTATCGAGCCTATGGTCTTGCAAGGTAAAAAGGACGTAATAACTCTGCCAGATCACTGGACAGTTGTGGCAAAAGATGGCAAACTTACGGCTCACTGTGAACACACGGTAGCCGTGACCGAGAACGGTCCGGAGATTTTGACTTTGTTATGAGACAGACGAGCGCGTGTGGCTTGGCGGCCACATTATTGCGACTCGTCTGTTTACTGTGCGAGGTGGAAAGATGAAGGTTTCATCATCAGTTAAACGACGTTGCCCTAAGTGTAAGATTGTTCGGCGCAAAGGAATTGTGCGCGTCATTTGTGAGAATCCAAATCACAAGCAGCGCCAGGGTTAAGGTTGAGAGGTAATTATGGCACGTATTTCAGGTGTTGATATTCCGCGAAATAAACAGGTAGAAGTGAGTTTGACCTATATTTACGGCATTGGACGAAGTCGCAGCCATCAGATTTTGTCCAGGGCGGACGTGGATCCCATGACCCGAGTCCGCGATCTGACCGATTCTGAGGTGGCGCGCCTGCGCGAGATCATCGACGGCGACTATCTGGTCGAGGGTGATCTACGCCGTGAGGTAGCCATGAATATCAAGCGGTTGACTGAGATTGGCTGCTATCGCGGGTTGCGCCATCGTCGTGGCCTGCCGGTACGTGGGCAACGTACCCGCACGAACGCCCGAACGCGCAAAGGTCCGAAGAAGACGGTTGCCGGACGTGGACGTCGTCGAGGCGCCAAGAAGTAACCACGCAACGTCAATTGCCGCGTGCAGTGGCATGAGGCGCAAGAGGCAGAACTACAGGAGAAGCTATGGGACGGAGACGTCAACAGCGCAGAAAGATTACGAGGATGGTGTCTGAAGGAATGGCCTTCATTCACGCTACCTTCAACAACACGATTGTGACTATTACCGACGCGCAGGGGAATACCTTGTGCTGGGCCAGCGCCGGTACGGCCGGATTCAAGGGTTCGCGCAAGAGCACGCCCTATGCGGCGCGGTTGGCCGCGCAAAATGCGGCGCGCACGGCGCAGGACCATGGCGTGCAAGAGGTCGACGTGGTGGTCAAGGGGCCGGGACCGGGCCGTGAGGCTGCGATCCGTTCGTTGCAGGCTTCGGGGATAAAGGTGCGCTCGATTGCCGACACCACGCCCGTCCCGCACAATGGCTGCCGTCCGCCGAAGAAGCGACGGGTATAAGGCAGAAAACTTTTATTAAGCATGAGAGAGGGAAGAAGGGTTGCCAAGCCTGTAAACCTCTTGTCGAATTCTGAAAACCTGGGAGGTTAAGTTGGCAAGATACACAGGACCTGTATGTAAGCTTTGTCGCCGTGAAGGCGAAAAGCTCTTTCTTAAGGGGTCGCGTTGCATGACCCCAAAGTGCGCCATTGAGCGCCGCTCTTATCCGCCTGGACAGCACGGGCGCGAAAAGCAGTTTCGGCGTGGGCGCGCATCAGACTATCTTCTGCAGCTACGCGAGAAGCAGAAGGCGCGCCGTATTTATGGGATTCTGGAGCGCCAGTTCAGTAACTATTTCAGCAAAGCGACGCAGCAGCCGGGCCTCACCGGTCACAATCTGCTGCAGATGCTTGAATCGCGCCTGGACAATATCGTCTATCGTCTGGGGTGGGCAGATTCAAGGGCGCAGGCACGCCAGCTTGTAAGTCACGGTCACATCATGTTGAACGGCCGTAAGACCGACGTTCCATCGGCCCGTGTCAAGAGTGGCGATGCCGTTTCGGTGCGGCCGCAAAGCCAGAGCCTCACCTACTGGAAAGATCGCCGTCAGATGCTGGATGAGCGCCAGGTACCTCGTTGGCTATCATTGAATACGAGAGATTTCTCAGCCAAAGTCTTGAATTTGCCAGAGCGTGAAGACATCGACGTAACGCTGAACGA
>JAICPS010000473.1 GCA_025929715.1 Anaerolineae bacterium
AACTCGACTACTTTACGATCGATTAAGGCAATTACTTCTGCGGGGATGGGAATTGGCTGATTACCATAGGCAACGAGATAGCGTGCGCCCGGCGTCCAGCGCCAATGGGATGGATTGGCCGTATTGAGGTCGACGTAAATGAAGAGGTAACCCGGAAAGAAGGGGAGCGAGCGTGAGCTATGATCAGCCGCACCCGTCGTTTCCGGCAGGTAGGTCTCGATGTCGTGGCCTTCGAGTGCGCTCGCAACACGTTTCTCCATATGCGGTTTTGTATGAATGGCAAACCACTGTTTCATTGGCTTATAGTCATGAGCAGGAGGTCAAGCTGCGTCGGAAAAGGTGATCACGGCGTACTCTGGGTGTCCGGCCTTGAATATGATCTCGATGGTCCCTTCTCTGTGACGGTACCTTTCTAACAGCCGTTTGGTGAAGGCGTGCTCATCCTCATGTGCGAGAGCGCGCTCCGTGACGGACGTGCTGGTCCGCACAGCAGTTCCGTTACGGAACGACAGCCGAAGTCGGCCGTACTCAATCCTGCTCATACATTGATCTCCGAGATGTTGACGTGGCTTCCCGTGACACTAAAAAACTGCACCTCGTGGAGCTCACATCTGGCCCAGGTTACTTTCGTTCTAATTTGTCCGATGAGAAACGCGACTACAATATAATAGGTTCTAGTAACGAATGCCCTTACCTAAAAGTACTGATCTCGACTGAATAATTTGACGCGATTCTTTTTTTCATATTAACGATGGTACCTGTATTTTTTCCTTACGATTTTTCAGTTACAGGTGCTCATCTAACGCAGGAGTCCATACTTGACAATCACGTAAATAGCCCGCACACCGTCTTTCCAATCGATCTTTTTACCTTCACTGTAGGTCCGACCATGGTATGAGATGCCAACTTCATATACCACGCAACCGGCGCGAGCGACCTTGGCAGTGAACTCCGGTTCGAAACCAAATCGATCCTCTTTGAGCTCAAACCTTTCGAGCACACTTCGCTTAAACACCTTATAGCAGACTTCCATGTCCGTCAGATTAAGATTAGTGAACATGTTTGATAAGGTGGTTAAGAACCTGTTGCCGAGCGAGTGCCAGAAATAAAGGACGCGGTGGGAATCACTGCCGACGAACCTGGAACCATAGACGACGTCGGCCTTGCCATTAAGTATAGGCTGCAGCAATCTGGGATATTCCTTGGGGTCGTATTCCAGGTCGGCATCTTGCACGATGATAATATCGCCGGTGGCGTTCTGAAATCCCGTGCGCAGGGCTGCCCCTTTGCCCTTGTTCGCGTCGTGTAGGATTACACTGATGTGCTCGTACTCGCTTAACGTGACCAGATAGTCGCGAGTGCCATCCTCGGAGCCGTCGTCGACGATGATCAGTTCGCGCTCAATGTTCAACGGCACGGCACAAACTTGTTCGACGATATCGGCGATCGTATTTATTTCATTGTAGCAAGGTATGACGATGGACAGTTTCATCGATTCATTCAGCTAAATGTTATTTCTTTCGGCCTATTGAATTACGGTGCGGTCCTTGGCAGAACGGAAATAGGTCAACATCTCTGCAGCCGTCTCTGCCAGGTCGTCGCAACCCTGCCCCCGCCACCAGCGCGTATAACTGACGAGCTCCTGGGTCACGAAGGGCACGGCGCCCAACATTTGACGCCCGCGCTCTACGTTTCCGGACCAGGCGTAACTGTAACCTAATGCCTTCCGCACACCGATATGATCCGAATCCTGGGCATAGGTTATCTCCAGGTGACCAGTCGCGCTATCATAATCGCGGCGCAACATGGCGATCATACCCATGCGATATTGTGCGGTGCGCTGCTGCGGGTGCAAGTGCAAGCTTCTTTGGAACAGGACTTCGGCGTCTTTTAAGGTCTCCGCCTGGTCGCTCTGTGCCCATTTACCGCTGGGAAAATCGGCCAACTGTGCCCTCGCCATGCTTACCGCGCCCAGATTCGCCCACCATAAAGCTCTACCGGATGGAAGTGCGAGGATGCTTATCAGGGCCAGCGCGGCAATGGCCAATACAGCTACCGTCCTACTTTGCCAACGGCTCAATTGCGACGCTTGCTGTTGGCGGGTTTCGCGATCCAGTCCGGCCCAATTTAGAGCATGGGCCAGTCCCGGAGCCGTGAACAAAAGGGGCAGAGCGGCGCTGCCATATACCGTGTCTTCGACCATGCCATGCAGGAGCAGGATCAGAAAGCTGCTGAGTGTAGCGCCGGCTAACAAACCTGTATCTCGACTGGCGCCAATAGTTGTTTGCCTTGGGTTGTGTCGGACTAGAAGCCAGAAAGTGGCCGTGATGATTATGATGAGTGCCACTGTAGCTGGGATGCCCTGTTCCAGCGTGACGTCGAGGATGACGTTATGACCGTTTGGCAAATAGTAGAAGGGAATTCCGAGGATATAGTGCGAATGGAGGCCGGGAAAAGCCGCCAGGCCGCCGCCGGTGAAAGGGAAGTCTACAATCAGATCGATCGTCTGCCCAGCAAGACGGGCGCGGCCCACGGCGCTGGCCGGGCCAGGCAGCCGGTCGAGTAACTGCGCTGCCTGCCAGCCCCAACCACTCAAGAGCGCGAAGATTCCCGCCACGAGGCCAATGGCGATGAGTGGCACGAAGAGCCTGCCGTGGCGCTGAAGAAATCTACGGCTTATGCTGGTATCCTGCCATAGCATCCAGACAATCAGCGCGGCTACCAGGGCCAGTAGGGCGCCACGTGAGGACGTCAGGAGGAGCGCCAGGATCGTTAACGCGATCGCGAAGGCGAGGATGAGAAGCCGCCGCCTATTTTTCTCCCCGCGCACGCCCTGCGTGCGCCGCGCGCGCCAGATCCAGGCTATCTGGAACGGTATCAGAATTGCCATCAGACCGCCGGCGATGTTGGGGTGTAGACCGGCGGCGCTGGGCGAGGGGCGGACGGCCATCCAGGCCATCCCCAGGCGCTGGAGGCTGGCGAAAATAGCGGGAGAAGCCTGCCAGTCGTGCGTCAAAAGAAATGCGACGGCCACGGCGACGCCGAGCCCTGCCAGCACGGCGGCCACCCTCCACAGGTTCTCACTCGGCTGCATCGCCAAAGCATAATAAAGGACGTATCCCCCAACAAGCAGCCAGAACTTATTCTGCGCCGCGCCAGGGTCATAGCCGGCCCATATGCCGACAACAGCCGTGCCTAGAAAAAGCGCCAGGGGTAAATCCAGGAGCGTGCGTCGCAGGAAGTCGGTTCGATTGAGACGAATGGCGGCGATGAAGCCCAGGCCGAGGATAACGAGCGGCCACGCTCCAGCTTCCCCCCCACTAATGGACCACAGAAGACCCGACAGGCCGGCGACAATCAGGATCGGTGTCGCGGAACGACTGGCTGATTGGGCCGACCTGTGACCCAGAGGTGTCAAGACGAAACTGGCGCGCCCGAATCAGTGCCGGCCCACGAGAGATGTTGCATGCCGACGTTGAGAGCGGTCTTGAAAGTAGACGTGTCCGAGACGAGCATTTTCAGGTAGGTTAGCATAGGACCCGGACGCAAGGCCCACTCGCGAAACGCGCGCTTTTGCCAATAGAGCAGCCGCTCTGCGGACAGGTCGGGATAATCTAGTACCGTGCCCTTGTCCATGTCCACCTGCTCCCAACGGGTGCCCGGGCGGAACCAGTTGTTCTCTACTACTTCAAAGAAGAATGGCGTGCCGGGGTAGGGCGCCGCTACATGAAAGAGGGCAATATCCAAAGGTAGGGCCTTCGAGAAATTGATAGTGTCGCGAATGGTCGCTTCTGTTTCGCCGGGCAGTCCAATGATAAAGTATCCCCAATTCTTAATGCCGGCCTGGCGAGCCCAGGTCAGCCCGCGTTCTGCCTTGTCGGG
>JAICPS010000659.1 GCA_025929715.1 Anaerolineae bacterium
ATGCCAGATGCCCGTCGCGCCCTCATTCTCGAACGATTCGGCCACCTGGCCGACGTGACCTACTGTGATTTTGAGCCAGACCTCACTCGGCGTTATGCCGAGGCCGATTTGGTCGTTTCGATGGCCGGCTATAACACCGTTTGCGAGCTGCTTTCCTTCGGCCGGCGAGCCATCCTGGTGCCACGCGAAAATCCCGTGCGCGAACAGTTGATACGCGCCCGGCTCCTTGCCGGGCTGGGCGCCTTCACCGTGGTGGAGCCCGGTGAACTTACTCCCCAGCTGTTGATCGGCAAAGTTCTGGAGGCCTTACAACAGGAACCGGTCGCGCCGCCGCCCATCGACCTCGGCGGCTTGCCGCGCATCCGCGAACGCGCCCGCCACCTGTTGAACGGGAAGGCGTCGTGAGCCGATCCGACGAACAGAAAATCGCCGTCGTCCTGAGCGGTTTTCCCCGCCGGTCAGAGACGTTTGTACTGCACGAGGTGTTGGCGCTCGAGGCGCGTGGCCTGCTGGCAGCCATCTTCGCCACCAAACCGGGCGACGGCCGGCGCCCGCACCCTGATACCGCGCACTTAAAGACCCCGGTTCACCTCCTCGAGGGGGAAAACGCCGCCGCCCAGGCCGAAAATCTGGTTGCGCATCTCAGCGCCCACCCGGTCGCCGCCATCCATGCTTACTTCGCCCACTTACCGGCCGAAGTGGCGGCTCGCGCCGCACGGCGGCTCCACATTCCTTTTGGCTTCAGCGCCCATGCCCGCGACGTTCGCAAGGTAACGCCCGCCGCCCTCGCCCAACGCGCCCGCCAGGCGGCGTGCGTCGTCGCCTGCAACCATGACGTCGCCGCCACACTTCGCCGCGCTGGACTGGCCGTTGAGCTCATCCCCCATGGCGTGGACACCCGCCGTTTCTGCCCGCGGCCTTTCCCGCCATCCGAACCGTTCCGTTTGCTGGCCGTAGGCCGACTGGTGGAAAAGAAAGGCTTTGCGGTGCTCATTCGTGCCCTCGCCCATCTGCCCGTCCCGTTCAACCTGCGCATCGTCGGCGATGGACCGGAACACGAACGATTGTCCGCCGCCATCCGCGCGACCAACCTTCACGATCGGGTGGCCCTCTGTGGGAGCCGCACGCATGCCGAGCTGCCCTACGAATACGCCGCCGCCCATGCCGTCGTCGTTCCATCTATCATAGACGGCAGCGGCGACCGGGACGGCCTGCCCAACGTCGTGCTCGAAGCCATGGCCAGCGGCCGTCCGGTCGTGGCCAGCGACGTTGCCGCGATCTCCAGCGCCGTTATCGCCTCGCCTACGCTGCTCAGATTGGCCCCGAACCAGACTGGCCTTCTTGTGCCCTCCGGTGACGCCGCTGCTCTCGCCCGAAATCTGGCGTGGCTCGCTCGCCGCCCGGACCTGTGGTTGCAATTCGGACAGAACGGACGACGGCGCGTAGAAGAAGCCTACGAGCTAGGCGCCTGCACCGAACGCCTCTGCCGCCACCTCGAAAGCGTCTATATCGCCGCAAACACGTCCCCCCACGGGCGAGATTTCGCGGTCGGCGGTCAGCCGGTCCGCCCCATTAAGGTACTGTAATATGCATTCTCCGGTCGTCGGCTACATCATGAAGGGCTACCCGCGCCTTTCGGAGACCTTCATCCTCAACGAAATCCACCTGTTGGAGAAGATGGGCTTACGGCTGCACGTCTACTCCGTGAAGAAGGGCAGCTCCAGGCAGCACGGCATTGTCCAAAGAATCAAGGCGCAGGCTACCTATACGCCTGAAGACACTTCCGTGATGAACGCGCCGTTCCACGTCTGGCTGCGGAACAATCTCCCGCGCTATGCCGGCAGCCACCTGCGCCTCCTTGTCCGGCGGCCGAAAAGCTACTTACAGACGCTGTTCTACACCCTTTTCGGCCTCAGTATGAGCATTTCCTTTGCCAGCTGGCCTTATTGGAAGCGCGCCTTCATCAAAGATTTCCTCCGTGCAGGCTATATCGCCCTCCAGGTATTGCAGCACGGCCATATCGGCCACCTGCATGGCCATTTCTGCCACGGTTCCACCACCATCACCATGCTCGTCAGCCACATGACCGGCATCCCCTTCAGCTTCACCGCCCACGCCAAAGACATCTACCTTCCCCGGCTGAACCCGCGGGATCTCTTGTCGGTGAAAATCGAAAAGGCGGAATTCGTGGCCACCTGCACCGAGGCCAACCGCGCTTACCTGGCCCAATTCAACCACACCGGCACGCCCATCCACACCATCTATCACGGCCTCGATACACGACTTTTCGGCAGCAGAATGCCCTCCGCGAACGAGCCGGAGACGCCCCTCATCCTCGGCGTTGGACGTAATGTTGAGAAAAAAGGTTTTACGTACCTGGTGCGCGCCTGCCGCCTGCTAGAAGATCGCGGCTTCCACTTCCGCTGCCAGATCGTCGG
>JAICPS010000588.1 GCA_025929715.1 Anaerolineae bacterium
AGCTATTCTACCTCAAGACCTGTCCTTACTCCTTCCCCAGCTTGCTTCGCCTCTTAGATGGGTATTTCAACGCCCGTCTCCCCGCAACCCAACCACCCGATCCCCCGTATAGCAGTCAACATGATCACCGCGGGAAAAACACTTTATTTGGCCATCTTGGCCACCTTGGCCATCTTGCCCGATATCCTCACCCGCTTACTAACTCACGCCACACCCTACACGCCACAGTTTGTCGATTTCCCCACCTGCGTTAAAATCCACCCGACTATGTCCCCAAAAAGGAGCACTCAATGACCGATCCCCTCAAAAAAGACCCGCTAAAAGGGCCTTCTGTTCCCGACATGTACCAGAAGATCGAGGACGAATCGACCTGGCTCGGCCGTTTGGCGAGCAAGATACCCGGCTTTAGCGGCTATATGGAGCGCAGCCGGCGGCGCGAGGCCGACCAGATGCTGCGCGACACCATCGCCAACCGCCTCGAGCAGACCCGCCTGGCCCTCTCCAACGTGCACCAGGATCTCAGCAGCGACATTATTCTGGCCATGGACTACGCCGAGCCACTGGGCCGCGCCGATAACCGCCTTATGGGCCTCATCGGGAAAATCAAAGACGCTCCGCAAGGCTACAGCGGCTTTTTCGACGCCGTTAAGGTAGACGAAAATGATATTGCCCGCCTCTACCAGTTCGATGCCAATATGCTCGACTATGCCGAAGCAATCGAGGCCAACGTCACAGCTTTGCAGGCCACCATTTCCGGCGACGGCAATGTGAGGGAGCAGATCAGAGCCCTTGACGCATCTATCCAGGACGCTAATAATGCCCTTAGCGCCCGCCAGGAAATCCTGAGCGGCGCGGCCTGAGCATTTTTTTAAGGAGAATTCCCCATGGCCCAAATTTTAGATCGTGTAGCCGCCGAACCGTGGTTGAGCGACGAGATCGTCCAGAAAGTGCCCCGTGGCGGTCCCGGCGACATTAAGCTAGGTTCGCCCCTTATCGTGCAGCCCGGCGAGACGGCCGTGTTCGTGCGCCAGGGCGAACCGCTCGGCACCTTTACGCCCGGCACCCACGTCCTGACCACCACTAGCATCCCCGTGCTCGGCGACCTGATTGAGCGCGGCATTTTTGGCGGCCAGAACGTCTTCACCGCCGACGTCTTCTTCGTAAAAACCACCGACATGACCCTCAAGTGGGGCACCTCCCAGCCCATCATCGTCGAGCACTTCAACCGCGCGCCCGGCGCCAGCGCCATCGTCGGCAACGGCACCTACGTAGCCAAAGTCCGCGATCCCTGGCGCTTTCTGACCGCCATGGACGCCTTCCGCGACAGCGTGCGCCAGCCGCAAATCAAAGACCGCCTCGATCCCCTTCTGGGCGTGATGATGCAGGACAAGCTCAGCGAGCTGGCCATTGCCCGCAACTTGGGTCCCGCGCAGCTTCAAAGCTTTTCCAAAGACCTCAACGAGTTGCTCGTCGGCCTGCTGCAGACCGAATTCGACGCCATCGGCATGGTTCTGGCCGACTTTAATATTCGCATGGGCCTGCACCCCCGCTCCCTCGACGTCGTCACCAACATGGGCTACGGTACCACCTACACGCAGCGGCAAATGGCCGACGCCACCGTCGCCGCCGCCGAGAACCCCTCCGGCGGTAACCTGGGCGAAATTGGCTTTGGCATGATGGGCATGAGCGCCATGCAGCAGATGCAGCAACAACAGCAGCAAGAAGCGCAACAAGGCCAGCAGGGCCAACAGCAGCCGCAGTCAGGCGGTGCAATGCCCGACGTGATGACGCCCGAGCAGGCCGCCGCTATCCTGCAGGTGTCGCAAGAAGACGTCCTCGCCGCCATCGAAGCCGGCGACCTCAAAGCCCGCAAAATCGGCAACGCCTACCGCATCAGCAAGGCGAATCTGGAAGAGTTCCTGGCAGGGTAAAAATAGCTGAAAGCTGTCAGCTGACAGCTTTCAGCCCTCCTTCAACGCCACCCGCCACACCCGCCTAACCTCTCTCTCCGCCATCTCCTGCGCCAGCATCCAGCCCAGCAGGGCCGCGCAGTCCCTGCAGAACTGGCGGCTGGCGCTTTTGTCAATGTGCGCCGGCCGCGACCAGTCGCCGTGCACACCGGCCTCCGCCGGAGCCAGCACCAGGATTGCGTCGTCCGTAATCGCCCTCAGGTTGGCCACATGCACCGAAATCGGGTTTTCCGAGTGCACGGCATAGCGGTTCACCAGGCGGAATCCCGCTCCCTTCAGCGCCAGTGTCAACGCCGCCCAGCTCTGCGGCTTCCAATGGTGAAAGGTGAAGATCAACCGCCCTTCTGGCTTCAATACGCGTCCACACTCGGCAAAGATCTGGCCGAGCACGCGTCCATACTGGTCGCTGCCATTTTGAAATGAATCAACCGCCGCCTGTGACTGGTCATAGCGCCACTCACAGGCGGCATTTTGCTTCTCCGAAATCAGTCGCGGCAGCCACACGCGAAAAAAGGCCGCCAGGTCGCTATACTGCACGTTGTCGTAGTACGGAGGGTCCGTGACGATGAAGTCCACGCTCGCATCAGGCAGCGGCAGCGACGCCGCAGAGCCCTGTTGCAGCAGAAACGCCCGTTCATTGTCGAAAATTTCGTCCGCCGTCCGCACTTCCTGCCCGATATCCCGCTCCCCACGAATCGGCACAAAGCGCGGCGCCGTGCCATTCGCCGGCGCACTCAGCTGTCGTTCCCGCGGCTGCCGCGCCCAGCGCTTCGCTCGCCAGAGCCGATCGTGATAGAGCTTTTGCAGCGTTCCCGACGCCTTTGCCGGAAAAAGGGCGTTATTCTCCAGCGCCGTGTACGGAAAGGAGTAAGCGTGGTACGAGAAAGCGTGGCGAATGGCCCCCGGCCGGTTCCCACGTACCGCTCCTTTGTAGCCGCAAAGCATGGAATTGAACTCCAACGAAGTC
>JAICPS010000098.1 GCA_025929715.1 Anaerolineae bacterium
AGTTTGTATTGTCTGAGCTTATTCCAGGTCATGAAGCCCCATTCCAAGTCTTATATCGCGGTAGGACGCGCAGGTAACTATCGTCCGGTGCGGCTGATAATTGCGGCGGCTTCTCTTCCACCGGGCGGATTCAATCGCTGCTGCCGACTGGAACCGAGAGACTGCACCGCGGCAAAGGTTCCCGTTCGGGGATTAAACCACTGCAACGACAGTTCTCCGTCCATTGCAGAGAGATCCACTTCCAGGGGAGCGCCCTTGGCAGTATAAATGGCATACACCTCGCCTGCTTTGCCAAAGCAGTAATTCCCATCCCTGTCGGACAGTATCTCGTTGCAGGATTCCATCTCGTGAAACGGCACGCTCTCCAGGAAGCGACGGGCGTATTGCATTTCCTGGAGCATTGGCCCCATTTGTTCGATGGTAAGCGTTCCTCCTTGCCCATAGGCATCGTGATAGTGCATCTCGTAGTTGCCTCCCGCCAGATATATAGGATACAGAATTTGTGAGCGCATGATAAACCGCGTATCTTCATTGACCCGACGAACACGCGCTGTTTCGTCGATCATGACAGGCACAGGGCGCCCGCCCTCAACGCCGCCTTCCACATGGTCAAGCACGATCCTGTTGAGATCGATCTGGTTCACCGACGTGAACTCTCCTGCGCCTTCTCCGGGCTGTATGCTGGTTAAGTCAAATGCCATCTCCCCCAGGAAGGGCCATCGCGGCTTGCGGTGCACGGTCACTGGATGATCGTAGGGATCTAACCGGCGTATCAATTCCGCGAGGCCGATCTGTTCTGAATCCCAGTAATTCTCATTAGCCTCTTCGCCAATGTTCCAGATCAGAGCCGGATGGTGACCGAAGCGGGCAACCATTTCTCGATAATATAAAAAGTGGTCGTAGTCATTCCAGCCGCTGTCGTCGTCCAGGACAAAATGGAGCACGATTCCCTGGCGCTGCACGTAATCAAAGAACGAGTCCCACTCTTGTAGCTTGACGACGTCGAATCGATCACTTTGCCCTTTTGCCTCGCTTGCCGTAACTCCCAACCAGGGCCATGTATCGTTGCGATCTCCCGGCGTGATGTTATTTGTAATCAAATAAATGCTATTGACGCCACGTTCTCTGATAAAATCAATTGCTTCTTCCGCCTGTTGCCAACTGTCGAAGGCGGAACCAATAAAATTTTCAGGATCGTCAATACCGCCTTTGACCCAATACCCGCCGTCGGTGAATTTGAGGTAATGTTCTCCGTGCTCGTAGGTTAGGCGGCCGGTGCAACTTAGATCAGGCAGCCCACCGGGGTCATAGGGCCGGCAGTCTTGAGGAACGGTCACATCAAACGCGCCGCTGTAGCCTGCCAATTCAGGATTACTGCTCGCAGACGAGAAATGCCAGGTTCCGACCGTATCGGCAGAGAAGCGCACCTTCCACACGTTGCCTGAGTAACCCCCACTGCCATCCCCATCATAAAACGCGGGCACGACGAAGCTTGCGCCATGGGGAGCGACGAACGTCACGTCAACCACAATCCTGAACGGATTCCCGTTCTTATCCCTGGCGCTCGTTTGTGGGCCATGTAGCAGAATTTCCAGCTTCGACCACTTCGAAAATTCGCCGAGATGACCAAGATATATTTCTTCTTCCGGCTCGACGTAGCGAATGGGCGGAACATAAAGTGTGGTTATCGGCAGCAAGCTTTTGCCCTGCAATAGAATGGGCGCTGCAAAAGTTAGGCCGGCCAACAAAAGCGCGACCAATGTGAGCAGAAGGCGCATGAGGTTTGCTTCAGGCAGTTGCGCCACCATCAACCACAATCGTTTGGCCGGTGATAAAGCGCGCATCATCCGAGCATAGGAAACGGACTAGTGGCCAAACGTCTTCTGGGCGGCCGAGTCGTCCTACCGGCGTGCGGCGTACAATCTGCTTTCTCTGCCGCTGTGTCAACCCATGGGTCATATCTGTTTCCAGAAAACCTGGCGCCACGGAATTGACCGTAATCTGCCGGCTGCCGAGCTCACGCGCCAGGCTGCGGGTTAGCCCGTCGAGTCCCGCTTTGGTCATCGAATACGCCGATAGACCTCGATATCCTGAGAGCCCGACGATGGAACTGATGTTGACGACACGTCCCCATCCTTGCGTGAGCATCTGGCGAACGCAAGCTTTGGTCAGGTAAATGGTACCTTGAAGGTTCGTGGTAATCAGCCGCTCAATTTCTTCGTCGTGCTGCAGCGCGAGCACGCCGGGTAGAGCAATGCCCGCATTGTTGACGAGTATGCTAACGGCGCCAAATCTCGCCTCCACCTGCCGCGCATAGCTATTCACTGCATCACGGTCGGCAATGTCGACGGGAGCAAAGTAAAAACGCTTGGCTTTAATTCCGTCCGCCTGCAACTCTTTAATGAAAGGCGTCTCCGCACGGCTGAAAGTAGCGACAACAAATTTGGGGTCGGCTAGAAAGGACTCCACAAATGCTTTACCCAGCCCGCGATTACCACCGCTGACGACGACGACCCGGACCATTCAGCTTGTTCCCCTGGCGATTTTATTGTTGCGTCTCGCCAGCCGTTCGCTGATGATAATCTCTTGCGGTTGCTCATATCGGTTAAGGTCGCGACGACAAATCTCACGGACGTTATAGATCAACTCCTCGTGAGCCAGACCCGTGGCAGGTTCCAGCTCCGCGGCTACCAGTTGCCCGGTAATTGGGTTCGGCTTGCCGAACACGCGAACGGCCTGAATTCCTTCTACCTGAAGGATCGCCGATTCTACCTTTCCCGGATGCACTTTGACGCCTCCGACGTTGATGATCTCGCCCTTACGCCCGCGGAAAAACACACGGGCACCTTCGACTTCCACAATATCGCCGGTCGCTACCCACTCCTCTTCGGCCGCAAAGCTCTTCTGGCCGGCGTAACCCAACATCTTATTCGTTGACTGAACGTATAATTCGTCGTCAAATATTTTGAGTCGAACGTTTCCAACCGGTCGCTCGAGGAACGTCGCTGGAAAGCCTGCTTGCTCATCTGTCACAGAGAAACAGGTGCCCAGCTCGGTGGTTGCGTATACCTGTGTCAGGGCAGCCTGCGGGAACAAGCGCCTTAATCCCGAAAGCAACTCCGGCGTCGACGCCTCACCGCCTAACGTTATTTGTTTCAGTTGGAAAGGTTCTTTTTGCCGGGCCATCAGGCGCCCGGTAAGCATCCGCCAGAAAGTTGGCGTCGCCGAAATAGAGTCGACGCCATGCTTTCTTACGGCCGATTCAACATCTTCAAAGCGGCGCGATGGAGGAATTACCAGCGTATGACCACTTACTAGCGTGTGAAGCAGCATCTGAATCCCAGCGAAGTGGTTCAGTGGGTAAGTCAACAGCCATGTCTGGTGGTTAACCTTATTGGCGTAGCGCACCTGTCGCACCAGACGCGACCACGTATATTGCGCGGCTTTTGGCCTGCCGGTAGTGCCGCTCGTGAGGATTACGATCCTGCCTGAAGAGTGCTCCGGTTTCTCATCCCAGACCGTAGCCCTTGCATCTTTCCTGGCTAATAAGATCTCGCGTACATGATCGACGGCGCCACGCACAGCGACAAGGTGCGGTTCATCTGTAAATAGATGACCCTTTCCTAAATCATCAATTGTGCGCCTGGCGCTAAGCTCATCGTCCCGCCTATTAAGCACGCAAGCGGTCACACCAACCAGATCCGCAGCGATTAATCCGATAACAACTGCAGGCGAATCGAAAGCATAGAAGAAGATGGTGCCTGAATTTAAGGCGCGAAAGTAGTCCCCAGCCGCCACTGTCTGCTCAAAAGCTTCGCGATAATTGAGGCGCCGGCGCGGGCCAACGATAAATCTTCGCTCTGGAAAAGTCTGCGCATTCTCTTGTAAATGACGCCACAGACTCATGGCGTCAACTCTCTCTCGTAGAAACGCAATACATCCCTCAGCGTTTCGGGAAACACACCCGCGCTATAGGGATCCACGCCATATGCTGCTTCGAGCATGGAGGAGAAGGCGGCTGTATCGAGGGAATCAAGTCCGATGCCCGTTTCGTATAACGATTCATCGATAAGGAGCGGTGAACCGTTCAAGTTTCTGTACTCAAGCACCGTTCGCAGCATTCCCTGAATTTCCTTTAGCATTACGAGAGCTCCTTTACCAAAAGTCATGTCCAATTGATACATCAGAGGCGTTCAATGGCGCCGGAAAGCGTTCTCATGAACTCAGAAAGTTCACTTAGATGGTGATGTTTCTCGAATGCGAACAACTCGCGCAGGCGCGCCCGCGGCGATCCGATATGGCGGAATATCGTGTGTGACTACCGCGCCAACGCCAATTACCGAGTTATCGCCAATCGTTACGCCATCTAACACTGTTGCATGGGCGCCGATCCAAACGTTGTTCCCTATTACAATTTCTCCCACGTCTCGATCCTGAATTAAGATCGGCGTTTCAGGATCGCTCCAATCATGTCCACTGGCTAGAATGCAAGCGTAAGGTCCAATACTACAGTTGTCGCCGATTCGCAGCGGCGCCCGCGCCGACAACAGAGCATTGCGCCCAATAGAGACGAAGTTCCCCAATGCGATAGATCCTGCCCCTTTACAGGCCAGGATCGCGTTGCGGCTGATCTCCGCTTCGTCTCCACAGCGAATGAAGCTACTATCAGAATCCCCTTTGGCGTCGAGTACGGCATTATCGTCGATGAGGATATGGCTACCGAGTGTAATCCGCCGGGTAACTCGGAGGGTTACATTGCGACCAAATAAAATATTGCGGCCACAGCTCTTAAGAAGCCGTGGATAAGCTTTGCTTCGCAAAAAAATGCCTAAAGCGCCTGGAAAGGATTGCAAGAAGGAGATAATTAGTTCATACCATATCAGACTTGCAGGCGAGCGAGACCCTATGAATAGATCCTGGTAATTACGCACAGGCGACTTGTCTCTAGCAGCAATTTGCGTAAGCAAGGGTTTATAGGACATTTGATTCTCGTTGCTAAATGAAAATTGAGTCATGAAAAAGCACCAGGGCGTTTCATCCGAAAAATTATTCCTCACAGTGTGTACGAGCAACGTATTGGGTGTGAATAGGAATACGGTCCTAGTACCGGCGCAGCTTTGCTGGCTGCTCCAGGCTGTTTACTTCGAGCCTCTCTTGATTACTTGCTTTTACAATAAACGCCAATCCTGACAGGATTCGAGCAACGGTCGCCGTGAATGCCACGAGCAGCGAAAGCGAAACTGCGGCCTCTGCGCTAAGCCCGAATGGCAGCATAAGAACGACCAGAGCAGCATCACGCACGCCAATGCCTCCTATCGAGATAGGTATGGTAAGGAATAACTCGACGATCGGTACGCCAATCATTAGCGCGGCGAGCGATATATTCAGCGCCATTGCGCGGGCCACAAAGAAGTACCAGAGGACAATCGAAAATTGCAGAAACAACGAAAGGATCGCCAGCGAGCTGAGCGCATGACTATCTTTCATTAAAATAGACAGTTTTTCCGCTGTTTCTTGAAGCCGATTCCAGAACGGAAACTGTAACTGCCATCGTGGAATGAACCGCCCGCGAACAATCAGATAAAAGAGAATTGAAGCGATAAACAGTGCGGCTGCCAGGACGGAAATGGATCTTATCATGCCTGAGTAAGCAGTGATGCCAAGGAAGTACAGACCTACGAACAAGGAAATAATAGACAGAAACATCATCGCTGCCAGACCGACCACCTTTTCTAACAACACAGAGGTGATCGAATCAAGCGTGCGTTGCGCTTCACGTCCGATGGCAAAGGTGCGGTAGATGTCGCCTGCAACGCCGCCGGGCAAGAAGGTGACGACAAACGAACTTTTTAATTGCACAAGCCACAACCAGCGAAATGGAAGCCGAAAGCCCTGAGCCAGCAGAATCAACCGTAAGCGGACGGTACGAAGATACGTGTTTAGTAAGTACAGAAACGGGATTGAGATAAGTAGTAGGAGCCAGTTCACAGCCGACCAACGATCGACTACCGTGCCCAGGTTTACCTGCGACAGTAGCCAGGCCATCAGTGCAATACTGATAATCAGACGTAAAAGCAGGCGATACCTGGCAAGAAATGAGAGCAAACTTGTCATCTCCACGCGAATTTTCTGTGACAACCTAGGCTACAAATATACTTACTATCGCCTACGTAGCTTACAATGCGTCTTTAACTTTGTTCAGGGGGTAGTCCCAGCCTCGTTTCTGCCTGTTAGCCCGGCCGCGTGCAGCGCCCTGTCTCATTGCGACAACTGTTCATCCGCGCCATAACCAGACGTCCAGATAATCTGCCAGTAGATCCAGCACCAGGCGGTCAGAGACGAGCAAGGGACCCAGGGTAGCGGTGTTACAGAAATGATCGGCTCCCGGAATGGAGTAGTAGGTACAAGGAGGGGGCAGACTTTCGTATAGTAGATGTGAAAAGGACCACGTTTTCTGCTCTTCGTCTCCTCCATCTAACAGCAAGAGGGGCGGGTGTCCGTCGCTTACCAGGTGGAATTGCTCCGGCAAATAAAGAGCTTGCGCCACACGTAAATAGACTTCGAGGGGAACAGGGCTCTTGGGGGCCATATAGCGCCAGTACCGCTCGTGGAAAAAATCCCGCTGCGGTGCGCCGGGACCTGTGATCCGTTTTTCGACCCAGGTGGATGGACCGTGAATGATCGCTCGCCAGATGTTCGGTTCTTGCGCCAGGGTAGGGAGGACAAGTCCTCCGCCATAGGAGTGCCCGAAGAGCACGACGCGGTGAGGCGCTACCAGTCCCGTTTCAATGAGAGTGCCGATAGCGGCGCGGACAGCGCTTACAAGCGTGGGCAATGTATAGTCGTACGGAGTCGGCGGTGCTTCTGAGCCCGGATAGCCTGGTAAGTTGAAGGTCAGGACGGTATAACCACGCGAGCGCAATGTCTCCGCGAGGCCCAGGTAATAGCCGTGGCTTTGGCCGAGGGGATCCCAACCGTGTACGACGACGAAGCCGGCGCGAGCCGGGCGCGCAGAATATAGGCGGCCGTGGAGCCGCACCCCACTTGTGGTGTGAAAACTCAGTTCGTCGCCAAGTTTCACACGGCTGAACTGCTTGCGCCAGATAGGCCCATGCATTGCCGAGCGTAACCAACGTACTGGAGGTCCTGCAACGACGCGCGTTGTTTGCAGCAGTGAGCGCAACAATACTCCTCTTCTAATTTAGCGCTAGACAAAGCAGCCATTGACGTGGATCCTTTGACGGTGCGATCGCAATCCGACCAGATTTGCCAGTAATCGGCCAGAATCTCATTTATCAAGGGTACCCGCTAAGCATTGGCAACCATAGTGCGTTATCCAGCAAAAGCACGTGAACGGTGATGGTCGCGAAATTGGAGTTACTGGCTCCGTCATTGACTAACCAGGTGAAGCTATCTGTTCCACTGAAGCCTGGATCTGGCGTGTAAAGCAGGTCATTACCGGAGCCAGAGAGAGACCCGTGGGCCGGATCTCTGCGGACGGATACAGTATAAGGCCCGGGAGCGCTGTCGGGGTCAACGTATTGTAACTGGATAGGCAATGGAATCCCAGGCTGCGTGAAAACCGTCTGCGATTGGGCTACGGGCGGCTGGTTCTCGCCGCCGCCATCGACATTCACTTGCAGTGTAACTGTGGCCACGTTGGAGTCCGCCAGGCCGTCGTTCACGCGCCAGGAGAAGGAATCGGCGCCGCTGAAGCCGGCATTGGGCGTGTAGGTGCGATCGGCGCCGGAGCCTGAAAGAATACCGTGGTCAGGTCCATCCACGATGGTGAAGGTGTAGGGGCCAGGACCATCGCCGTCAACGTAGGAGAGGGAGAGGGAGACCGGCGTGTCTATTATCGTCGACACACTGCTGTTATTGGCAAAGGGCGCCACATTGCCGCCATCTCCACCGCCGGTTTCCAGCCGCAACGCCCAGTCGTTGTTGTCAGGGGCCGAAAAGGTACGGATCGCGCCCCCGCTCACCGCTCCCGCGGACTGGGTAGCGCCGCTTCGCGGATTGAACCAGATGGCATCAAACGTGCTACTTGTGCCGGAAAGATCGAGCAGAATGGCGCCGCCTTGGGGCAGATAAGCGGCGTAAACCTGTCCAGGTTTGGTCAGGAGATAAGCGGTGGCGCCCGAGACAAGACTGTTGGCGGGAAGCATCTCGGAAAAGGGCATCAATTCCATAAACGTGCGGGCGCGCTGCATATCGGCAAAGTGGTCGGCGAAATCGGTATAGCTGGCGAGCGGAGAAGTGTGCATTTCGAAGTTGCCGCCGCCCAGGTAGACAGACCAGACGATGTGGCGGGCAAGGTCGCGGTTGCCGGCGCCAATCTTGCCCGTCTCGTCAAATGCTATTGGTAGCGGACGCCCAGAAGCAGCAGTGAGGTTAATCCAGCTTATGGCAGATGCATTTTGCGGCGACAGAGAAGTTTGAAAGCTGGTCAAATCGAAATGGGGGTCACCGACGAACGCCTGCCAATTGGTTAGGCTGCCCGCGTGATGGACGGTAAGGGGATGACCGTAGGAGTCTATGTCGCTCATCAACTGGGCGAAAGCCTTGATCTCGTTCGCGGTGTAGCTTTCGTTGTACTCTTCGGAGAGATTCCAGTAGAGACCATTGTGGTGGCCGAAACGTGCGACCATTTCACGGTAGTAAAGGGTACGGTTAAAGCCGTTCCAACCAGAATCATCCTCAAAGACGAGGTGCAGCACGATGCCTTTGTTTTGGATGTACGTGAAGAGGGTCTCCCATTCCTGCAATTTGCCCAGGTCAAAATGTTCGTGATTTTGCATGGCCTGTGCCGGCGTCGCGCCTACCCAGGGCCAGACGTTATTCTCATCACCGCCAGCGTTGTGCAGCATGATGTAGAGGGAGTTGACGCCGTGTCCGGCCAGATAATCGATGGCGGCAGTTTTACTCGGGAAACCGGCGGTTTGGCCGGGCGCCAGGAAATCCTCCGGGTCATCTTCACCGCCTTTAAGCCAGAAGGGACCGTCGGCAAACTTGAGGAAATGTCCACCACCGTACTCCAGGCGACCAACACAGGAAAAGTCCGGGAGGGCACCAGGGGAGTAGGGGGTACAGCCGCCCGGTTGGACGACGTCGAATGAGCCGCTCTGGCCGTCAAGGACTGGGTCGTTGCTATTCGACATATAAAGCCAGTTACCCGTTTCGTCTGGTGAAAAACGGACACGCCAGACGTTACCGTCCATTCCGCCGCTGCCATCGCCGTCATAGAACGCGGGCACGATAAACGAGCCGCCGCTGGGAGCAGTGAAGATCACCGAGACGTCGATGAGAAAAGGGTTCTGGCTATCGCTCATGCCGACCGAGTCCGGCCCGTTGAGGGTTATCTCGACTTTTTCCCATTTGGCAACTGCGCCTGCGGGGTTAGCCTGATATCCTAGTGGGTTCTGCGATACGGTAGTCCGAGCCTGCGGAGATGTGGCTGTGGCAAAAGGAATGGAGAACAGGAAAATAATCAGCAGCAACAACCCGACTAGCGAGAGCATTCGCGTCTTTTTCATCTGCATTAACCTCCTGATAGATTAACAATACGAAGAGCCAGTATGCCGGCGACAGTGCAAGTAAGTTGGTGCAACCCGTTTCTGCGCACACTTCCAACAGCATACGCATCGACGAGTGGCATCATTAACATAATTGATTTTTACGATTCGATCATAGGTAGAAAAACCTTCTGATCGAGCACAACTGAACTATTGCCGAAATCGCCGATGGCGATCGCCCAATCAGAAGTATATGGCGCCGACCAGCTCTGGTCGGTTGGAGAGAGAGAACCGATGACGATTTCCTGATATGGTAGCAAGGTATCTACTGCGATCACCGGTTGCGACTGGTCCATTTCCGAAAGATCTAGCTGCAGCGAGTCGGTATTCTCGGTGTAAAAAAGGAAATGCTGCTGTGTGGGCCGCATCAAGCAGACGCCATCGGTGAGCTCGTTGCAACGAACCAGATCTTGGGTGAAGCGGTCCTCGAAAAAGCGGGAGTAAGTCTGAATCCACTCTGGGCGCGGGTAAGGGGCGGAGGAGGTCTCGCCTTCGTTAGCGCCGGAGGCAGCGCCTAAGAGATTGCCCCAGATGTTGGCGATGCCACCGGCCATCGCCGAATGCCAGAGGCCACGACGGGTCTCTGCGATGTTATAGTCTTTAGCGTTACCTTCATCACGAATTCGGAAGCGGTCTTCCGAGAACGAGGGTTTATTAGGGCGCGCTTCAATTGTCTCAACATATTTTTCGTAGTCTGGCTTGTGCTGCTCGTAAGCGGAGTAGTCCATCGCTTCAGACAACTGGTTGAGCTGGTTCTTGCTCGCGCGGGCTCCGAGATAATGAGGCCACCCGAAGTGCGCGTGCATGTAATCGTGCCAGACGGTCAGTTGCTTGCCGTTGACCCACTCGTGCAGGTCAAAGCCGTAGCCCATCGTCCAGCCGGGTAGTGGGCCCAGCCGCGCAGCAATATAACGCTGGAGGCGCTGATCGACGGTACCATTAATTCCCCAACGTTTCGGGTTCTGACTACGAGCGTCATCTCCCCACATCCAGATATGGACGACGCCGCCGGCCGCGTGGACGCGGGTGATTAGCGCTTCAAGGGCTTCAAAAGTTTGGGGATCAGGGTTGGGCCCGGCGGCGTTGATCTTGTCGCAGTCCGGTTGATTGATGTCAAACCAGCGACAGAAGACGGGTGTGTGCATGCCGTTGAAGCCATGCTCGTCGAAAAAGGTTTGGATAAGAAGCTCAATTTCCTGGTCATTGTTGTAATATCCCTGCGGGCCGCTAATCATGACGAACTGCGGGATGAAGGCTTCATTGAGCCCGGTACGTCCCCATTTATTGCCGTAGTTGGTGAC
This sequence comes from Anaerolineae bacterium, assembly GCA_025929715.1. Taxonomy (GTDB): domain Bacteria; phylum Chloroflexota; class Anaerolineae; order Promineifilales; family Promineifilaceae; genus JAAYYY01. The sequence goes on from JAICPS010000098.1 coordinate 10,877, forward strand.
GAAGCCTGCCACACCGGGATTGGCCTCGATGTCGACTTGGCCCTCGTAGCCATCGAGGTCGGGATCGTCGCTTTGGGTGGTATAGTGCCAGTCGCCAGGCAGCGTGGCCGTGAAGCGAAAATGCCAGGCTTCGCCGCCGTTGTAGAACATAGGCGTCGTGTGTTGCTCACCGCTATCGGGGTGGACAAACGTGACTGTAGCGACGACGTCATAGGGATTGCCTGTGACGCTAGGATTGGAAAGCTGCCACTCGAGGTAGGGCGCCCATTGGGTGCCCTCGACGAGTGAAAGGCCACGACCGTCATCAGGATCGACGACGATCACGTGGTCGCCGAGAGACGGGATGTAGGGTGGTTCCTTGC
>JAICPS010000088.1 GCA_025929715.1 Anaerolineae bacterium
AATCCGGCGACCGGAAGCCCGGTCAGTAGAATCAGTACGGCCGAATAGCGATACAGGCGCCGTACCCGTTCTTGTGCTAGTAGATTTTCTGTCGTCCAATCTAAAGTAAATGCCGATAAGGGAAGAAGAACCGCCAAGACGGCAATTTGGTTTGCTTCCAACGGAGGTAAAGACAGCAGCGCCGAAGAAACAACGGTGAGGAGATCGATGATTGCCGGTAAGAGCCATTCCTCATTTTCTCGGGAGAAAACTACACTAAATAAGCCAAGCAACAAAACGGGCCACACGGGCGGCCAGGCATTGGCTGCAACAAGAACGAGCCACATTGCTAGTGGACTTATGAATTGTCCGGCGACATTGAGGAAAGTGGGTAGGTCTGGCCGCCGTAAAATGACGCCGAGAACGCGGACCGAACCGGCGAGAAGCACGAGGGCAATCGGAATCATCTTTGTCATCTCCCATAGGAGAGATACTTATCAATTTCACGTACAAGCTGTGTCACGGCTTGTGCATCGTAGATGATCAAGGCACCGAGGTTGGCGATGTTAGCATAGTGATCTGCCCGGTCAAGCGTGACATATGCTTTCTCACCAACCATTGATTGAAAGGCGTCTCGCAAGAATTGATGGTCCTTCGAGCTTTCCCGCTCCCCGTCAATCAAGAGGATAGGAACGTGTTTTTCGTTCTGAAAGTAAGATGGGTGGTTCTCAATCGATAAGCGCGCGCGGGATTGTAGAAAAACATCCACGGTGACTGGCTCGTCCAGGCCCATATAGCGCATTTCGCGCCGGCGAAAATAGTCCGTTTCAGGTGCATCAACTGTACCGGCGCGCTCTGTAAGCCGGCGCCCTGGTCCAATCGCAATCAATTTCTGGATCGTCGTTTCCTCCGTTGCTGTGGCCAGTGCGACGTCAGCGCCGAAGCTGTGGCCAACTAGATAGAGCCGCTCAGGATCGACGCCGTCAAGTCCCCTCAGATAACGGATGGTATTTCTCGCGTCAGTTACGAAGTCGAAGTCATTGGGATCTGTAACGCCTGGTGGATCATCCGATTCACCATAGCCACGTTGATCGATAATGAGGACGACGTAGCCGAGCCCGGATAGTTCATGTCCAAGAATCCGGTACATTCCCAGGCGCCGACCTTGCGGTGTGGACCCATGCAGTATCAGAATGCCTGGGCTAGGGCCTGTTGTCGCCGGTCGATACAAGTCGCCGATCAGAGTTAATCCATCGCTCTTAAGCGATATGCGTTCGCCTCCGCGCAGGAATTCCATTTCTGGCTCCCCTATAAGGGCATTGCCTAATGACGTCATTGTCGTTAACGGCCGTCCGAGTGCCAGGCGCGTGTCGTATGCCCACCATTCGACCGGCTCTGGGATCCAGGGCGGCGCCACGGGCGCAATGACAAATGCGGGAATAGCGACGAAGAAAAGCAACAGCATTGAGGCCGCGAAGACAGCCCGGACAAGTCGACGGCGCCAGAAGCGCCTTGTCCAGCGTTCCTTCCCGCTTCGACGAAGCAAACGTGCTGTTAGCAAACGTGCTCTTGTTTCAGTCATATCAGCTTAGTTATCTCTGGACGGATTGTTGGGTTTGGAGCAGCGGGTAGGGCGAGATGGATTTCGCCTCTATAGAAGGCCGTGCTCTCGATACCAGTTCGCGGTACGGACCAAGCCAGTTTCCAGGTCAACTTTAGGACAAAAGTCTAATTCTTGTCGTGCCTTAGCGATGGTAAAGACCCGGTCCTTACGGAAGAAGTCAACCCGGCGGCGGTAGATGGGAGGCTCGATTCTAAGAGGTTTGCAAAAGAGTTCGCACATGTAGCCGGCAAGATAGACAGGTGCAATTGGGAAATGCCAGCGTGGCTTTGGCGCCTCTACCGCAGCTGCGATACTGGCTGTGAGTCGGTTTAACGTTATCGGAGAATTTCCTGTCAAAATGTACATCTCACCGACAACATTTTCAAGCGTTCCACATTTAATGATGCCGTCTATAAGATCGTCGATGTAGACTAATTGATAGAGAACCTCTCCAGAACCCAGCATGACAAAGAAGCCGCGCTTTATCGACCTGAAAAGTTTGAGAAAGCGAAAGTCGCCCGGCCCATAGATACCGCCCGGCCGAAAGACCACAATGGGCAGCTTACCTTGTTGTATATACTCGAGGGCAATTTTCTCGCCGGCTGTCTTTGTTTCCTGGTAAATATCTCCAGGATTGTAAGGGGCGGATTCGTCGGCCGGAGGGCCGCTGATATCGCCGTGAACACCTATGGTGCTGCAATGGACGAAACGTTTTATTCGCGCGCGGACTGCAGCATCAAGCATGTTTTTGACACCTTGCGCGTTAATGGCCCACATCTCTTTATCAGGAACGCTCGCATCACGAAAGGTAGCGGCAAGGTGGTAGACGATGTCAATCCCCTCCATGGCCCGATCAATCGAGACGGGATCACGCAGATCGCCGACGGACAGTTCGATGCCCTGTGTCGCTAATTCCTCCGCTCGCTGGCGGTCGCGCACGAATGCTCGAACGGAATTTCCCTTTTCCCTTGCCAGACGGCGTGCTAAATAACCGCCGGTAAATCCGGTTGCCCCTGTTACAAGGATTCTTGAAGGTTCTATCGTGCTTTTTCTTCCTGTGTTACCATAATCTTGGATGGGCTTCAAGACTTCGCGCTGCTCTGGAATCTATTCTTGTGAGCTGTGAATTCAGCGCTATCCAGCGCTGCGTATTATCACGGCGGCATCTCCTTCAAAGGGCGGCGCGATTTGCACCCATAGCCCGCCGGCGACAGTTTCTATTTCGCTCCAGGCGCCGGTACGTGGGTTAAACCACTGTATCTGCACCTCATTGCTAAGCGCCGAAAGATCGATGGCAAGCTTTCCACCGCCTGATGAGTAAACAACGTAAACGGCTCCTTCTCTGCCCAGGCAGTATGCGGTCACTGGGCCAGCCAAGGATGAGTTGCACGGTTCCATCTCATGAAATGGAACGCTTTCGAGAAACTGGCGGGCACGATGCATATCGTCCAACATCGGTTCCAATTCCTCAATGGTCACCGATCCACCGTCATCGCGGCTGCTATAGGCGTCATGAAAATGCATCTCGTAATTGCCGCCGCCCAGGTAAATGGGATAGAGGACCTGCGCACGCATTTTCAACTGCATTTGTTCGTTGACGCGGCGCACGCGCGGCGTTTCGTCAATCATGACGGGGATCGGGTGTCCGGCCTCGATGCTTCGGGCGCGATGTTCCTGTACGATCCTGTTATAGTCGGCGAGTTCGGCGCGAGTAAAATCGCTGGATCCGTCGCCGGGCTGAATACTGGTAAGATCGAAAGCAGCCTCGCCGAAAAACGGCCAAGGCGGCTTGCGGTGGACAGTGATTGGATGGTCGTAAGGGTCAATCTCGCCGATTAACTGCGCGAGGCGGATCTGTTCAGAATCCCAATAATTTTCGTTGGCCTCTTCGCCAATATTCCATACGAGGGCTGGGTGGTGGCCGAAACGCGCAACCATCTCGCGGTAGTAGAGAAAATGATCGTAGTCATGCCAACCACCATCGTCGTCGAGGACAACGTGTAGGACAATGCCTTTGCTTTGGACGTAACTGAAAAAATCCTCCCATTCCTCGAGCCTGGTAAGGTCAAAGCGGTCGCTCTGACGCTTAGCCTCTTGTGGGGTATCTCCAAGCCAGGGCCAGGTATCATTGCGATCTCCAGGAGTGAGATTGTTGGTAATCAGATAAATACTGTTCACCCCTTGACTGCTAAGGAAGTCGATAGCCGCTCGTTTTTCGGCCCAACCACCAAAGGCATCGCCCAGGAAGTTTTCCGGATCGTCGATGCCACCTTTGATCCAGTAGCCGCCGTCGGCAAATTTCAGGTAGTGGCTGCCTTCCACGCCTTGTAAACGGCCGGCGCACGAAAAATTGGGCAGATCGCCGGGCTCGTAACCCTTGCAGCCGGTCGGTGCGACCACCTCAAAGCTTCCCGAGTAGCCGCCGAGCGAAGGGTCGGAACTCGCGGAAGTAAAACGCCACTGTCCTGTGGCGCCGGCCGAAAACCGAACTTTCCAAACGTTGCCTGTATCACCGCCGTTGCCGTCTCCGTCATAGAAGGCGGGAACGACGAAGCGCTGACCGTCAGGACTGCTGAACGTGACGTCAACGGCAATCTGAAAGGGATTAGTTTGCTCATCACGAACGTCGGCGGCCGGACCATAGAGTGGTATTTCGACCATATCCCATTTAGAGAAGCGACCTAAGTGGTTGAGGCCGATTTCTTCTTCAGGGGTGACAGGACGGGCTTTTTCGACGAAAAGGGCGGTGGTAGGGAGCAGGCTGCGCCGCCAGAAGTTGTTGAAAGCAAGGATGGCGAGGACGCCTGCCACGATGATCAGGGCGCCAATGATGACGAGCAAGGCGTAACGCCTATACAACACACGAGCGGGGCGGTTCGGCTCCGTCGCGAAAAGTAGCTTCTGTAAGTAGAACATTGACACATGCTCCTGTTGCCGGCGAGGTATCGTTCCGAGGAGCGGTGTGCGGGGTCTCAGAAGCAAGATACCGTAATTTCGGGCAGTGGACAGTGATCTGCGGTGTTATGGCGTGGCATAGGCTTCTTCCCGTTCTCCAGAGATATAGAAGACTGCACCAAACAGGGAGACAAAAGTGCCAACTGCAGACGAAAGCAATCCGAGCGCGATAGCCTCGGAGGGCGAAGTTCCGGCGGCGAACGCCCCTGTAAGCACGACCAGCGCGCCTTCGCGAACACCTAATCCGTTAAAGGATATGGGCAAGACAGTAACGACGACCGTCAGAGGAACGATCACGAAGTAGTGCCAAAGGCTCATGGGAAGGTGCAGAGCGCGCCCAATGCAATAAAAAAACATGATCCCAACTAGATGGACGGCTACTGAGAGGAGAACGACACGCCACCGGGCTGCGCCCGCGCGATGTAGAATATGCAGCGCCTCAGAGATCTGGCGCCGGTTCTTGGAGAGCCAGTCGATTCTTTTCGATAGCAAGCGGTTAAAGAAGTCGAAGACGGTCGGATGCAGCGCTAACACACTTGTACAGAGCAGGGCTAGCGTCAGGAGAATGAGCAAACCGATATCCGGTGACTGGAGCCCCTGACTTAGCAGCCAGAGAAATGGCGGGAAGGCAACGTAGGCGAGAGAGATGATGCCGATGAGCCGCTCGACGAACACAATAAATATTGATTTTGGATAGAGTTGCTTGTCGTCAAGAATCCAGTAACTACGATATAGATCACCACCGATGCTGGTCGGCAGGAAGTTACTGAAGAAGATTCCGACGAAGGTCCCTTTAACAAGACGCAAGAATGAAACGCGTAAGTGGAAGATCTCTAGCAGAACGGACCAGCGCAAAGCCCACACCACCTTAGCCAACAGTTGTACGGCGAAGGACATGGCTAGCCAGGATGGATCTAACCGGGACAGGGTCGCCAGTAACTGGGAAAAATCGGCCTGCCAGACGAGCAGCGCAGTAATTGCAATGCCGACGACGAGGCGCAGTGCTAAGGAAGCCATTTTGCGGGGTTTCGGCCGCACTTTATTAACCGTGGTAGAATGAATGGTATCGTCCACTCTCAAGCGAGCTCCAACAACCTATCTGCGGTGTCACGGACCGGCGTGAGTTCGTGTGTCAGTTCGCCCGGGTGCTTCACGAGGTAAGGTCCGATGGCCAGATAGTCGAGGTTGCCGCTGAGAAAAGCGCGAACACAGTCCTCGGCGCTGTTTACGATGGGTTCTTCGTGCATATTGAAACTGGTGTTGATGATTGCAGGCAAACCTGTGCGCTCATAGAAAGCTTCGATAATGCGATAAAAACTGGGATTTCGGTCCCTGCGCACCAGATGAGGGCGCGCCGTGGCGTCAAGGTGGACCACTCCCGGCATATGGGCCTGCATCCAGGGGGTGCAGTGAAAGGTAGTGGTCATGAACTCGGCCGTGTGTTCGCCGCCGCAAACTTCCTCAAAGCAGATCTCACGGGCTTCGTACAAAACAGACGGTGCGAAGGGCATAAACTCGGTGCGACGCAGGTTCTTGTTGAGCCAATCGTTGACGCTGGCATCACCCGGCTGGTAGAGGATAGACCTGTTACCGAGTGCGCGAGGGCCGTATTCCATCCGACCGGCAGCTCGCGCAACCACGTAGCCTCTGGCGAGAAGCTCGGCGATTTCGTCCTCGATGGGGCGCGCTAGGGATTTCGGCTCGAGGCCGTATTGTTGTAGAGCGGTTCTGATGTTTTCTCGGGTTAAGCCACGGCCAAGATACACGTCGGACAGCGCCTGACCGGTATTAGTCATTGCCTGTTCAAGGACGCCTGGCACACAGGCCGCCAGGGCAGCGCCCACGGCCAGTCCACCGTCACTCATGCCAGGATGAACAAAAATGCGCTTGACTTCAGGCAGGTGAAGCACCTCTTCGTTTACCCGCACGTTGGCGAACACGCCGCCGGCAAGCGCAACGTCGTGCAACCCGGACTGCTGTACCCAATGGCTGATATAGCGGCGGACAACTTCTTCAAAGTGCTGCTGAATACTGGCCGCTAAATCCTCGTGCGTCCAACCGCGTGGTAGGCGACGCTCCAATTCCTGCAGCGCCTGGTCAAACACGACCTGTCCATGGTTGATAAGAGTGCCGTCTACTTCGTCGATAAACTGCTGTAAAAGCGGCACGTATTTGGGCTCGCCATGAGCAGCAAGCCCGGTAATCTTACCTTCATGTTTATGTGCCTTATAGCCACAAATATGAGTTATATAGGCGTAATAATTGCCGAGAGAATTATATGCGGATACATCATGAAGGTATTGGAAGCGACCGTTACGTACGGCGTAGACGAGCGAGCTCCTGCTATCGCCGCCGCCGTCAATAGACACGACTAACGCATCTCTGAATCCACTAGTAAAGTAGGCAGAAGTGAGGTGGGCGAAATGATGATCCACGAATTGAATCGGGCAGCGGATGGCAAACTCTTCGCGCAGAATCCGCCGAATTGCCTTTCGCCTCTGCCAGAAACTATAAGATAGTGCCGCATAGTACCCACGTTCAAGGAAAGGAATTTGTTTGCGATAGCGTGAAAAACGACCTGCTGACCGCTTAATCATGCCACCGAATCCGTGGGCGGAGCGGCGAAACTGGCGGCCGTTATTCGCTGCGCGAACAAACAACCCGTCAAACGGTTCCAGTTCGTCTACAAAAATCGCACTGGTAGCAGCAACAAGCACAGCATCCAGTTGTTCGACATCAGTCTCGGATAAATCTAGCACCTCGCGGATTGCCGCCCGCGGAAAGCCGACGACCAGTTTCAAACGGGCGAGCCGTTCCTCGTTGACCGCAGCAAGGATTCGACCGTCTTCGACAACGGCTGCGCCACTGTCACCTTCGCCGGTAATACCTAATACTCTCATCCGTTCTCTCCAGTATTGGGGGGAGGCGCCAGCCGGGCGCCGGCGCCTCCCCCGCCATTAACAAGGCGGGGTACTACTGGGCGCCTAGTCCAGCGGACATCCGCTCTCGTTTTGCGCCGCCAACAGGTTCTTCGTCGTTTCGAAGGTACCCGTGGCGTAAGCGTTTTGAACCATAGTGATTACATCAGCCGTCGAGAACGCATAACTGACGCCCCCGCTGGCCGAATTGAGCAGCGCCGCCACCGCGTGGCGCGCCAGGGCAGCTTCGCCGCCGCCGCCCCACTTGAGCGCATCAAGCAGAGTCGGGCTGCCGGTAGCATTGACGCCAAATACAGCTTCGAAACTGTCTGTCGGGGTGTAACCGACCCAGGAGTCGAAGTGCTGGCTCTGCTTCCAGTAGCCGGGAGTGCAACCCTCGCCGCCGCCCGGTGGGGGCGTTGTTGGTGTTGGCGTCGGAGCGGGGGTCGTTGGCGTTGGTGTTGGGGTCTCGTCCGTCTCAACGGTTATCTTGACGTTGTCGATGGCGCCAGAGCCGTTTAGGAAGACCTCCATGTAGTCAACGCCGGCCGTGTTCATGACGATCGTAGCGACCTGATTATCGCCGGTGACGGGAATGGGAAAGGTCGCCAGAAGCGCGCCGCCCGGGCCACCCGAATAGAGCCGGATAACTCCTTGATCTTCTACCTGTTCAACGTCGATGACGTCGATGCTCTCGACTGTTACTGTGCCCGGTCCGAAACCGGAGTAATCGAGGGTGAGCGTTGCACTTGCAGAATCGGAATCGTCGGGATCGTTCGAATCGAGATCCTCGGAGACGATCAGCACATTGCCCAGCGAGGCTGCGCACAGGTCATCGTCGCCGCCGGTCGCCGTGGGTGTGCAGGTCGCGTCGAAGATCATCGCCGCGTTGCCCGCAACGCGAGGATTAATGCCATTGACGGCGATCGAGCCGCTGATGGCGCCGCCGCTGATGCCGCTGCCGACCGAAACGCTGCTGATGATCTGGCCCTCGGTCAATCCTTCAAAGTTGATCACGGCGCTCGTCGTCGCGGCGCTGGCGGTTACCGCAAACATTAACACGACGGCTAACAAGATTGTGAGAATGGTAGAGGCTGCTATGCGTGCTACTTTGTGTGTCATCAATGTATCCTCCAATGTTCTATAAAAGTGATGCTTACATACAAATTATGCAGCTGGTGAATTGATGATCCCCAGGCCCAACTGGTGCAACGTGTGAGGCCTACTTCTTAGTTTCTTGCAATAGCCGCCTCCTTTCCAAAGTTCATGCTACCACCGATTGTCCGATGCGTGCGTTCCAGCCCTTGCGCTAGATCGACCTCAGCACAAAAACCCAACACGCGCTCCGCCTTCGTTGTGGAAAACGCAGTGTTGCCGGTAAAGAATTTGAGGCTGCGGCGGGTGAACGGCGGCTCCTTGCCTAGAGCCGCGAAGGCCATTTCCAGCACATAGCAGCCTGGCCAGACCAGTGCGCGAGGCAGCTGCAAGGTTGGCGGGGCCACACCTGCCACACGGGCAATTTCAGAAGCCAACTCGCGCAATGTTGTAGCGCGTGGACCGGCAATGATAAATACCTCGTGCAGGGCCGAACCGTGCGTTGCAACCACGTTAAAGGCGCGTACCATGTCGTCAATATACACAGCATGGCGCAGGGTGCGCCCGTTGCCTACAAAGAAGAAGCGGCCCTTTTGTATGGCTCGAAATAGCTTTTCGGTCCGCGTGCAGCCGGGGCCATAGACCCAGGCGGGCCGAAGGACGGTCAGAGCAAGGCCGCTCTCTCGGGCGAATGCCAGAACGGCCTTCTCGCCGGCCAGCTTCGACTTCTCATAAGCAATATCGGGCCGGCACTCGGTTGTTTCGTCGGCCGGTGGATGTTTGATATCGCCATAGACGCCCACGCTGCTACAGTGAACAAAGCGCCCCACGGACGCTTCATGGCAGCGCTCGGCGAGCGCGCGCGCTCCTTCCACATTTACCTGCCAGAAGTAGTTAGCGTCCAATCCGGTTTCTAGATGCGCGCTGGCGAGATGAAAACAGACGTCCTGGCCGGACAGGGTGCCGTCGAGCAGAGAAGCATTCCTAAAATCGCCCTGCAACACACGTAATCTGGGATTCGAAGCCAGGGGCTCTAGCGCTCCCACGTGCAAATCGACAGCCGTTACCTCGTGTCCACGCCGTAGTTGATCGGCCACCAGGTGGCGTCCGATGAAACCACCTGCGCCCGTAATTAATACCTGCACTGCCCGGTTACTCCTTCATGGCGGTGACGATCACCGCGTATCCTTCAGTGAAGAACAAAAGGCGGTCGAGCTGTGAAATGAGCCAGAATGTAGGATACACAAGGGAGTAAACCCTGTAGCTTTTCTCGACTGAATGTAGCTGCTCCTGGTTTTGCGGCGCAATTTGGCCCTGCTCTACCCTGGCCTTGCTCTTTTTTGATAACAGCTTGACGTAGACGACGTTGATCGCCAGTTCCAGCATTTCAGTGAAGAAGCGCGAATAACTGCTGTGGGCGGACAGGGTTAGTCCTGCGGCTTGCAGTTGACTTTGTAGCGCACTGGCGCTATACCCATCTACGACGTGCCCATAATCGGCCGCCTGCATCCCTAGCAACCGCTTAATGCGGTTGGCCCACTTCTGCGGTTCGCCCCCGGGCGTGGTGACGATGACTTTGCCCCCAGTCCTTGTCACACGCGCCAGCTCCTGGTTCAGTCTCTCCGTTTCTTGTAAATGCTCGTGCACGTCAATCGTCATCACGACGTCAAAATACTGTTCGGGAACCGGCAGGACCGGCGCATCTTTATCCACCCCCAAAACCGGGTCGCCGGTCAACGCGGCAATCTGCGCCGCGCTGTTTTCTTCCATATCGGCCCACGTCCACTGGCCCCCGTGTTCCCTGAAATGCCAGTTCAGGGCGCCGTTGTTATCACCGCAGGTCAACAAAAGGCATCGCTGCCCGTCTAATGGTCCAACTGTTTTCAATAGTCTGGCAAGTTTCTGCTGCTTTTTTAGCGTGCGGCGGAACATGCGCAGCTGCCACGGTTGCACTGCTTTTGTCATTAGGGATGATTCTGATCTGGTTGTTAAATCCATACCAATACTCCTGCTACAAATGGCTAATTGGGACGGCGATCGGGTAAGCCGCGTACAATTCTTCGATTTCGCGCTCCGCATGTTGCCGTGTCCATCCCAATTCAGCGCTCATAATTTCCGCGCAAATCCTTGTCGCGATTGGATGCGGCGGGCCGGCGCTTCCTAGCTCCGTACGCCGACAGATCACGTCACTTAGCTTGCAAGCCATCTCTGCTCTCACGGCATGAACAATTTCGGCACGCATCACGAGGCCATCAGGCGCGACCGTTTCGCCCCAACAGCCATCAGCCTGGACGTAACGCATCACGTCGCCATACTCACTGCCGTAAGAGTGGAATAAATGCTGCAAAGTCTCCTCCGGCAACTGAGCCTCGTTCATACGATGCGCGCGGGCCAGGAAATCGCGATAAGAGGCAATTTCGCCACCGTAAATCGGCGTCTCTCGGGTGCGGCAAGGAGGTAACGGTCTACCCAGCTTACGAAACACAAGGTCCACCGTTTTCTCGCCCAGATAACGCGCAGTCGTGTACTTTACGCCCACCGCTGTAACCAGGCCCTCGACGCCGGCGTTTCTAGCCTCGTCCGTCACCTGCTCGGCGCGCACCAGTTGGACGGGCGTCCGATCCCCTATATCTCGTTTTGCGGGAAGAAAACCGAAATGTACGTGATGAACGTCATCAAGCGTAAGGTCGGCGCCGGGATAGGCGCGGTTAACTTCGTTCAGAAAATCAATGACCATCGCTTCGTCTATTGTCGCTTCGTCGGGATGGCCGTCGAAAGGGAAGTGAAGGGTGCCGACGATTGAATAATCCCGCCATGGCGCAATGAACAGGGTGTGCGCGCGCTGCTCACGCCTGCCATCTGGCAAAACCGCGTCATAGCGGCCGTCAAGAGCGACGGCCGTGTGTGGCAGGATTTGCCGGGTGACCAGGTTCAGGGCCATCGAGTGCTCAAAACGAGGTGCTGAAGTCGACAGACCAATATCATTCAGGACCTCATCCACCCAGGGACCAGCGGCATTTACAACTATCTGTGCTTGGATCTCATGCGATCGCCCGCTCAGCTGGTCTTCGGCGCGGACGCCGCAAACGCGGTTCCGCTGGCGTATCAGGCCGGTAACGGCGACGTAATTGGCTACCATTGCTCCCTGGCGCGCCGCAGACAGGACGAAGGACAGTAGCAGGCGCTCTGAATTAAGCATCTGGGCGTCGTACCAAAGTGCGCCGCCGCTCACATTTGTCCGGTCGAGGCCCGGCAGTAACGCCAGGCAGTCGTCGCGGCTAAGAAGACGACCCGAGGGAATCGATGCCTCTTTATCCAGTCCCCGGTTGCGGTCGATGCTCAACAGGTCATTTAGCCACAATGCGGCGCGCAGCAGCGGTCTACTGCGCATGGGTCTGTCACCGTACGCCGGTAACAGGCTGGGCAGAGGACGAACCAAAT
>JAICPS010000236.1 GCA_025929715.1 Anaerolineae bacterium
AGCGCGACTGTGGGACGACGGCATCCTGGATCCCGCTCAAACTCGCACTGCGCTGGCGCTGGCTTTTGCTGCCGCCGTCAAAGCGCCGTTCCCCGACGACCGTTTTGGGACGTTTAGAATGTGACATGGTGTGGGAGTGCCGGCGCTCTCGGGACCTCGAGCATCCTGCTCGCAATTGCCGATAGGTAGCAACTTATGGACCCCTGGAATTTTCAAACAAAAGACGGCCGGAATCTAACCATCCGCCCCGTGCGACCGGACGACGCGCAGGATCTTTATGAAGCGGCGCGCCATCCAGACGTCGCGCGCATGATCCTGCTGCATCCGGCTCTCGAGCTGGCTGCGACCGAGGATTATATCAACAGCGAGGAAGCGGGCAGGCACTATCTCGTCGCCGAAGTAGGCGGGCGCGCCGTCGGCAGCGTGACCCTCAACCACGTTCAGCGCCCACGGCTGCATCACATGGGCCGCATCGGCCTCATGGTGGGTCGCGAGCATTGGGACCAAGGCATAGGCGGCTTCCTCATGAAGGCCGCGCTGGAGATTGCCGACAATTGGTTGGATCTGAAGCGCGTGGAGCTGGACGTCTTTACAGAAAATCACGCGGCTGTACATCTCTACGAGAAATTTGGCTTCGAAGTAGAAGGCCGCCGCCGCCGTGTTGCCTTTGGCAATGGCAGATGGCTCGACAACTTCCTCATGGCCCGCCTACGCATCCCCCGGTCCCCGATCCCTCAATCTCCAATCCCGCAACCTCCCAGTCCCCCAATCCCCCAATCTCCAGTCTCAAGTCCTCCAATTATCCGTCCACCGCACCCCGACGACGCCGAAGATCTGCACGATTTCTATCGCCATCCCCTCGTGGCGCGCACCACGCTGCAGATGCCCAGCATGGAAATCACCCTCAGCCGGAACCGCATGCAACAACGTCCGCCCGGCCTCTACCGCTTCGTGGCCGAAATGGACGGGCGCGTCATTGGCAGTATTTCTTTGCACCAGGCTCAAAATCCGGCGGAACGGCACGCGGCGGGACTCGGCATGGGCGTGCACCCCGACTATTGGGGTCAGGGCGTAGGCAACGGCCTGTTGGTGGCAATTCTGGACTTGGCCGACAACTGGCTAAACATCGCGCGTGTAGAACTCGACGTTAACGTCGATAACGTGGCCGGCGTGAACCTCTACCTCAAACATGACTTCGAAATCGAAGGCACGCGCCGGTTTCATGCGTATGGAGATGGCAGGTGGGCGGATAGTTATTTTATGGCAAGGCTTAGAAAGTAGAGATTGGAGATTCAGAGATTGAGTGACGAAACGTTGCGCCCTTTGCTGTTATTTGACGGCGAGTGAGGCTTTTGTACGATGACGGCCCGTTGGGTCGCCGCCTGGTCCTTGGGACGTGTTGAAATTCAGCCCTGGCAGTCGGCGCCGCCACGAATGGCCGAGGCAGGTTTGTCGCCCGCAGATACAACCGTCGAAGTCTGGATCGTCACACCCCAGGGTGAGGTCAAGGGCGGCGCTGCTGCCATCAACGAGGCGCTGCGCTCAGTAGCCTGGGCGCGGCCGTTTACCTCGCTCTACCAGATTCCAGTCCTTCGCCAGCTCGAAGACCTCGTCTACCGCTGGGTCGCCCGCAACCGCTACCGCTTCCCTGGCGTCACGCCGGCCTGTGAGGAGGTCGGCTAGAAACCATCTTCCTCACCTCGTTCCTATCTCTCACCAAAATAATAGCAGATTTAGAGTCTGCAATCTCTAATCACCTAATCTCCAATCTCTTCTTCATCCCACCACCTGCCCCACCCCAAACGTCACCACAAACACCAACGTCGTCAGCGACATCTGTTTCAGCAACGGATCGAGTTCCGCAGAAGTCCGCGCGCGCCAAACGGCAAGGCCGTTGCCAATCACCAGCGGCGCGGATAACAAGAACAGAAACTGCCAAGGCGAGCGATAAGTCGCCAGCACGTAGCCAACCGCCGCGACCAACCCGCCCAGCAACAGCAACCAGTGATAGATTCTCGCCCGGCGCGGCCCAAGGCGCACGGGAATTGAAAATTTGCCTGCGCGCCGGTCTGACTCGATATCGCGGATGTTATTCACGTTGAGCACGGCGACGGCAAAAAGCCCGCAGCTCGTCGCCGGCAGCAGGATCACGGCAGGCAGCGATTGCGTCTGAAGAAAGTAGGTCCCCGCGACCGCCACCCAGCCAAAGAAGAGAAAGACAAACAAGTCACCCAGCCCACGGTACCCATAGGGGTTGCTGCTGGCAGTGTAGGCGATTGCCGCCCATACAGCGACGGCGCCCAGCGCCGCAAATAACAACAACGGCCAGATCGCCTGTATGCCAAACGCCAGCCATACCAGCGTGAGCCCACTAAGCATGGCCAGCGCAGCAGTCAATATCACTGCACCTCGCATGTCGTCAGCGGCGATGGCCCCGCTCTGCACCGCGCGCATTGGCCCACTGCGCTCGCTGCTGTCCGCCCCATGCAGTGAGTCCCCATAATCATTGGCCAGGTTAGAAAGGATCTGTAGCAGCACCGCCGTGAGCAGCGTCAGCAGCGCCGGCAGCCATTGCAACGAAGCGCGCGCCGCTGCCAGAAACAGGCCGAGCACAATACTGGCAACCGCCAGCGCCAACGTCCGCGGCCGCGCCGCCTCAAGCCAGGCCTTTGCAGGAAAAGATGAAGTTTCAGTCTGGGTCATGCTTGCAATTGTACCAGACTCATCGGACCGCGAGCATCCTGCTCGCACTTGAATGCTGGATGCCGGCGCTCCAGATCCACAGTACAATAGGCAGGTGACCGAAGACAAATACGTAGACATGTGGATTGGGGCGCGTTGGGGACTTCGCAGCGGCGCGTTTGGCGGCACCGTCGCCGGGCTCGTACTGGGCGTCATGGCCGCTGTGCTCGTGCTTTTCACCGATTTTCAACTATCGGGCCTCGAGATCTTCAGCGTTTTCTGGCTCGCCGGCTTCTACGGTTTCATTCTTGGCATTCTGGGTGGGGCGCTGAGCGGGCTGATTGCTGGCGCTATTGCGGGCGCAACGCGGCTACCTCGCAACCTACCCCTGGCAGGCTCTATTGCCGGTGCCGTCCTCGGCCTTGCCCTCATTACCATCTTCTTTCTACTTTACGGCTGGCTCAATCGCGTCGCCGTCGCCGCGGCTCTTTTCCTGGACCTGGCTCCCGTCGGGCTGATCGGCGCCTTTAGCGGCGGTCTAGGAGGGTTCTTGGCCGGGCGCCGATTTGCCCACTACTATGAGCTGCATCCGCCCTTGACGGCCTACGACCGCCGCTGGGAAAAGTAACGAGTCCCACCTCATCGCTTCCCGCTGCCAGGGCGACCAGCCGCCCGCATGCCGCCTTCAGGCCCGCTGGCTCACCCGATAATCTCGTCCAGCGCTGCCTTTATCAGCGGAAAATGTGGGAGCACGCGTGTTGTTAACATGCGCTGCTGTGGTTCAACGTCATAAACGTGGCCGAAAGAAAACGACTTTGTAGACAGATTGATGTAGATGTCGAGATGGCCCAGCATCGTTAGAACCTGCTCGACGGCCCGCTGCGCGAATAGCTCGTTATCCAGGTCGCTGCCGTGGTCGCCACAGATCAGCACACAGCGCCGCTGTAATTGCTCCACCTTTTCCTTGATCTGCCTGGCAAGCTCGCCCCGACCCTCATAGTAGACGATAGCCACGTCAATCCCGCGTTCGGCAAACGAGATCGCCAGCGCCTTGCCTTTCTCGCTGGCTCCGCCCACGATCAACGCGACCTTATTCTCTAGCCTCACCGGCTCCGCCACCAGGTCGGCCTTCGTATCGATTACCGACGAACCGTTATCGCTCATCTCTATCTTGTCGGTCCAAAGCCAAACCTGTCCGCTATACTGTGGACCGATTAAACCGTTCGTTCGTTTCATACCATTCTCCTCAGCTCGCTCTCGCTGGCGTCCACGGCAGACGTCCGTGCCAGGCGATCACCAGACATATCAAAGCGGTCGACCATGCGCAATCACGGCTACGCTCGTCAGTTGCCATGGACGCGCATTGAGATCGTTGAGTAAAAGGTTAAGGCGTCATAGCTAAGACTACAAAGGATATGCAATTCTTACAATATGTCGGGATACATGACGTGGGTATAAATGGGTTATGTGTTCGGCTAGACAAGGAATGCGCCCCTATTTATAATCCTTTCCAGATCCTTCGTGCAATTCAGGACGACCAATTATGATCCGTGTAATGGTGGTGCATCAGACGCGCCTTATCGGCAGTATTATTGCCAACGTACTGGACGAGGAACCAGACATCCAGGTCGTGGCCCAATCTTCAGGCTATGAAGATGCCCTGCAGATCCTGCAGCAAACCCCGTGCGAAATCGCTCTTGTAGCGGCGACGCTGCCGGAAAACGGCGC
This sequence comes from Anaerolineae bacterium, assembly GCA_025929715.1. GTDB lineage: Bacteria > Chloroflexota > Anaerolineae > Promineifilales > Promineifilaceae > JAAYYY01. The sequence continues at coordinate 4,411 of JAICPS010000236.1, forward strand.
CCTTAAGATCACCGAAGCGATTGCCAACCAGGCAGCCAGCGTCAAGGTATTGGTCATCGGCCTACCGCGCTCTAAAAATGCCATCTTACAGTACGTAGCCGCCGGCGCTTCAGGCTACGTGTTGCAGGAAGTGTCAATCGAACGGTTGCTCCAGCACGTACGCGCCGCGTATGACGGCGAAGCCATCGTCTCGCCCGACATCGCCGCGGCCCTGATGGACCATATCAGTGAGTTAGCGCAAATCTCCTCACAGACCGACATCGATCCGTCGGCCTATGCCGAACTGACTCCGCGCGAGCGCGAAGTGCTTGATCTTATCGGCGAAGATTCCAGTAACCGCCAGATAGCCGAAAAACTCTTCATCGAGGTAGGCACCGTCAAAAACCACGTTCACAACATCCTCAAGAAACTAGACGTCAGCAATCGGCACGAAGCCGCGTCCTTTTTGCCGTTTATAAAGAATGAGAAGGGGTAGCTACCTGGCCATCAGCGGCAAAAACACCGAGTACTGCGCCGTTCCTACTGGCGCAGGGGTGCTGAAGATGAAAACGTCGAAGCGCCCATTTGTGTCGTCAGAAACGAGATCGGTGGCGACCGAGTCAAAGACGATGTAAGTGCCCGCGGTGGTCAGCGAAGGGCTGATGCTCACACCATTGCCTGCCTGCCCATTGGCGTTGATACTCACCAGCTGGGTCTCGCTCCGAACACGGTCGCGCAGGTAGACGTCAAACAGCTGATTGCCGTCGTTAACCGCCAGGTTGCCGGCAAGCGAAGAATAGGCCACGTAACGACCATCGCCCGAAATGACCGCTCCACCGTTGACGTGGTCGGCCTGCCTTCCGTCGCTACTGACGCTGACGATCTCGATGCGCTCCGTAAGGCGGTCGGCAACAAAGACGTCGCTGTTATAATTCTCGTCGCCCTCCACCAGATCGCTCGCCCACGATTCAAACGCCACGTAGCGACCGTCATTTGAAATTGATGGGCGCTGGCTTTCCATATTGCCAGCCGTTCCCTGTACGTTGCGGCTGATCAGCTCGGTGACGCCTTCCTGTCTGTCGCGCAGGAAAATGTCAAACATATTGTTGCCGTCGTCGTCAGGCATCAGATTCGTAGACTTGGACTGATAGGCGACGTAGCGGCCACTGGCCGAAATCGTCGGATACTTGTTGGTGTCGTCGGCCTGTCGTCCGTCGCTGCCTACGCTGATCAGTTCCAGCGTCCCTTCTTGCCGATCATAAAGGTAAACGTCCGACACCCCGTTCTTGTCGTTCGGACTCAGATTGTCCGCCAGCGAGACAAAGGCGACAAAGCGAGCACCGGACGAGAGGGCGGGCTGCACACTTGGCGCGTCGCCCTGCGTCCCGTCCGGCGCTCTGCTTACCAGTTCGGTCACACCACTTTGCCGGTCGTACAAAAAGACGTCGGCATGACCATTGGCGTCCGTCCCCACGAGGTTAGAGGCTTCCGACACAAAGACGACGAAGCGCCCATCGTCCGAAATCTGTACGTCGCTACTGGCGCCATTAGCCTGGCTGCCGTCGTAGCCGATTGTAATTCGTGTAATCTCATCTTGCGCCAGCTCATAAAGAAAAACGTCCTGGTAACCGTTGCTGTCGAGCTCGATCAGGTTGTCAGCCGTAGAAAGAAATGCCACAAACTGCCCATCGGCCGTAATAGACGGCGCGAAACTATCGCTGTTTCCCTCTATCCCCAGGCGGCTCAGGCTGACTCGCTGCAATTGGTCCGCCGGCCGCGTCTCCCACCGAGCGGCGCCCAGCAGATTGCGCCGCAGCTGGCCTGGCTCCCAGAGCCCTAGTTCCGGCCCGAGCCCGAGCACCACGACTATCGCAACGAAAATAGCGCCCAGGGCCAGCCTGCCCTTGGCGCTTCTTAACCAGCGATCGACGTTGCGCTTCAAAATCCGTATGTCCAATTTTCACACAGTGCGGAGGAACGTCCCCTGCGGCTGTTTGCGTTCAATGTCAGGTTTGAAGTTAACCCTCAATTTTTAGTATAGGCACTGAAGTTAACATTTTTCCTTTAAGTTTCTAACAGCAGGACTGGGATTTGCCGGTTGCTCCCTTCCTGGCTATCCTATCTTCCATGAATCCCTTCCACTACCTCTTCGACAAATTATTCCCAGTCATCCGCTTCGTCTACGAGCGTATCCAGCGCCACCGCTGGTTCGACGAAATAACGCCACAACTGTGGCTTGGCGGCGCGCCGTACTATCCGCGCGACTATGAGTTTCTGATCGAGGCCGGCATCGACGCCGTCGTCAACATTCGCGCCGAGCGACACGACGATGTCGAGCTTTACAAAAGCCATGGCATTGACTACCTGCAACTGAAAGTGTTGGACATCACCATTCCCCCGCTGAAGATCATCGACGAAGGGGTAGCCTTCATTCACCAACACGTGGAGGCGGGGGAAACAGTTCTGGTTCATTGCGCCAAAGGCCGCGGCCGCGCCGTTACGCTCGTCGCCGCCTATCTGATGCGCTATGAGGGCAAGTCCTTTGACCAGGCCAACGAACTCCTGCGCGAGAAGCGTCCCCTCACAAACCTCCAGTCCCGCCACCGCCAGGCATTAGATTCGTGGATGGAGCAATATCGCTTTGAAGACACAGAAGTCAGCGAAGAATTACAGGTTTAAAGTACAGCGATTTTGTAAATCGCTGCCAAATCACGTAAACAATGCCCAAAAGCCAGAT